>NZ_JBQQCB010000036.1:0-88255 GCF_052246675.1 Nonomuraea sp. KM90
CTACCTCCACCGCGACCTGCGCGCCGAGAGGGAGCCCAACGGGCAGGCCGCCCTGTTCGACGACGACGAGGACGCCCCGGCCAAGGACCTCGCGCTGCGCGCCCACGCCGTGCGCGAGCTGGCCGAGTCCCTGGAGACCTTCCTGGCCGGGCGCGGCGGCACCCAGCTCCTGGCCGACGTGGAGCTGCCGCTGCTGTCGGTGCTGGCCGAGCTGGAGCGGGCCGGCATCGCCGTCGACAGCGAATACTTCGCGGGCCTGGAGGCCGAGTTCGGGGCGGCGGTCAAGCACGCCGTGGAGGAGGCCCACCGCGCGGTCGGCGAGCAGTTCAACCTGGGCTCGCCCAAGCAGCTGCAGGAGATCCTCTTCGTCCGGCTCAACCTGCCCAAGACGAAGAAGATCAAGACCGGCTGGAGCACCGACGCCGACCAGCTCGCCTGGCTGGCCACCCAGACCGAGCACGAGCTGCCCACGATCATGCTGCGCCACCGCGACCAGCAGAAGCTGCGCACCACCGTCGAGGGACTGATCAAGGAGATCGCCGACGACGGGCGGATCCACACCACGTTCAACCAGATCATCGCCGCCACGGGCCGGCTGTCGTCGGAGAAGCCCAACCTGCAGAACATCCCGATCCGCACCGCCGAGGGCCGCCGCATCCGGCAGGGCTTCGTGGTCGGCGAGGGCTACGAGACGCTGCTGACGGCCGACTACAGCCAGATCGAGCTGCGCATCATGGCCCACCTGTCGGGCGACGAGTCGCTGATCGAGGCGTTCGAGTCGGGCCACGACTTCCACCAGGCCACCGCCGCCCGGGTGTTCGACCTGCCGCCCGAGCAGATCGACGGCGAGCTGCGGGCCCGCATCAAGGCGATGAACTACGGCCTGGCCTACGGCCTGTCCGACTTCGGCCTGGCCGGGCAGCTCAACATCCCGGTGGCCGAGGCGCGGGCGCTGAAGGAGGAATACTTCCAGGAGTTCGGCGGCGTGCGCGACTTCCTGCACGCCATCGTCTCCCAGGCCCGCACCGACGGCTACACCGAGACGATCATGGGCCGCCGCCGCTACCTGCCCGACCTGACCAGCGACAACCGCCAGCGGCGGGAGATGGCCGAGCGGATGGCGCTCAACGCCCCGATCCAGGGCTCGGCCGCCGACATCATCAAGGTCGCCATGCTCAACGTCCGCCAGGCGCTCGGCGAGGAGGGGCTGACCTCCAGGATGCTGCTGCAGGTTCACGACGAGCTGGTGTTCGAGGTGGCGCCGGGCGAGCTGGAGCGGCTCACCCAGCTCGTGTGCGACCAGATGAACGCCGCCTACCAGCTGCGGGTGCCCCTGGAGGTCTCCGTGGGCGTGGGGCGCACCTGGGAGGACGCGGGCCACTGACACGACAGGCCGTTTCGGGGGGTTCTGCACTAGCCTGTGAACCTGGTTTCACCGAGCGGCCGGGAGTTCTGTGCGGATACCAGCGTCCCTCACGCGGATCATCGGCATCGCGAACATCGTGGTGATCACGGTCGCCATCATCGGCCTGAGCCTCTTACCCGGCCCGCCCCGGCCGCATGCCGTGCCGAAGGCCGCGGGCACGGTCGAGAGCAGCCCCGCGCCGTCCCTGGCCCCGGTCGGGCAGCCGCCCGGGGTCGTGGCCACGCCCGAGTTCGCCCGGCAGGTGCGCGCCAACGAGGCGGGGCTGGTGCCGGTGCTGATGTACCACCGCATCCTGCGCAAGCGGCTCGCCTCCCTCGACCGGACGCCGGACCAGCTCAGGAAGGAGCTGGAGAGGCTGGCCGAGCGGGGCTACGTGCCGATCACCGCCAGGGAGTTCGTCAGGGGCGAGATCAGGGTGCCGGCGGGGAAGTTCCCGGTCGTGCTGACGTTCGACGACGGGCATCCCAGCCACTTCGGGCTGGACGCGAGCGGCAACCCCCTGCCCGACACGGCCGTGGGCGTCATCCAGGAGGTGGCCTCCCGGCATCCGGGTTTCCGGCCGGTGGCCACGTTCTGGGTCAACAGGGAGCCGTTCGGGCTGCGCGACCATGAGTCCCAGGCGGTCGCCGTACGGTGGCTGGTCGATCATGGCTACGAGGTCGCCAACCACACCTGGAGCCACCCGAACCTGCGCATGCTCAAGCGCAAGCGGGTGGGGGAGCAGATCGTCCGGACCGAGCGGCTGCTGAAGAAGCTCGGCGCGCCGCCCTCCGAGACGATGGCCCTGCCGTACGGGTCGCTGCCCCGCCCGAAGAAGGCCGCCAGGACCGGCTCCTGGGACGGTACAAGGTATAATTTTTCCGGCGTGTTCCTCGCCGGAGCCGAGCCGTCTCTTTCGCCCTACGCGAAAAAGTTCGACCGGGGAGCGATCCAGCGCATCCAGAGCAACGGCAAGAAGGGCGAGTGCCGCAAGTGGTGCTCCCAATACTGGCTGGAGTGGCTGGACAAGCATCCTGGTGAGCGCTACGTCAGCGACGGCGACCCGGAGCGGATCTCCATGCCGGAGGAACTACGAGGTAATATCGTCGCCAAGCGAGGGCTCCAGGTCATCGCCTATTAACTCCTCCCCGGATTGACCCCGTGGCGAAGGTCTCATATGCTGATCGCTGCGCTGTGGGCTCGCGCGCGCCTCAGACGGAGCGGGCTCGCGCTCGGTCACGTCGATGTCGTAATTGCTCGGCTTGATGCGGAAGAGGGCCTGCCGCGCATCCGCCACATCGACATCCTGTCCGCGTTCGGAGCAATTCCACACATGACGTCCAGCACTGAGGCCACCTCGAGCACCCCGCAGGTAGCGGTCAACGACATCGGGTCCGAGGAAGCCTTCCTCGCGGCGATCGACGAGACCATCAAGTACTTCAACGACGGCGACATCGTCGAGGGCACCGTCGTCAAGGTCGATCGAGACGAGGTTCTTCTCGATATCGGCTACAAGACCGAGGGTGTCATTCCCTCGCGTGAGCTTTCGATCAAGCACGATGTCGATCCCGCTGACGTCGTGGAAGTCGGAGAGCACGTCGAAGCCCTGGTCCTCCAGAAGGAGGACAAAGAGGGCCGCCTGATCCTGTCCAAGAAGCGGGCTCAATACGAGCGCGCCTGGGGCACGATCGAGAAGATCAAGGACGAGGACGGCATCGTCACCGGCACCGTCATCGAGGTCGTCAAGGGTGGGCTCATCCTCGACATCGGCCTGCGAGGCTTCCTGCCCGCGTCCCTGGTCGAGATGCGCCGTGTCCGCGACCTGCAGCCGTACGTCGGCCGCGAGCTCGAGGCCAAGATCATTGAGCTCGACAAGAACCGCAACAACGTGGTCCTGTCGCGCCGTGCCTGGCTCGAGCAGACCCAGTCCGAGGTTCGCCAGACGTTCCTCAACACCCTCCAGAAGGGGCAGGTCCGCAAGGGCGTCGTCTCCTCGATCGTCAACTTCGGTGCGTTCGTGGATCTCGGCGGCGTCGACGGCCTGGTCCACGTGTCCGAGCTGTCCTGGAAGCACATCGATCACCCGTCCGAGGTGGTCGAGGTCGGCCAGGAGGTCACGGTCGAGGTCCTCGACGTCGACATGGAGCGCGAGCGCGTCTCCCTGTCGCTCAAGGCCACTCAGGAAGACCCGTGGCAGCAGTTCGCCCGCACCCACCAGATCGGCCAGGTCGTGCCGGGTCGCGTCACCAAGCTGGTGCCGTTCGGCGCGTTCGTCCGGGTCGAGGAGGGCATCGAGGGCCTGGTCCACATCTCCGAGCTGGCAGAGCGCCACGTGGAGATCCCGGAGCAGGTCGTCCAGGTCGGCGACGAGATCTTCGTGAAGATCATCGACATCGACCTCGACCGTCGCCGCATCAGCCTCTCGCTGAAGCAGGCCAACGAGGGCGTCGGGACCGAGGTCGAGTTCGACCCGACCCTCTACGGCATGGCGGCGACCTACGACGACCAGGGCAACTACATCTACCCCGAGGGCTTCGACCCGGAGACCGGGGAGTGGCTCGAGGGCTTCGACAGGCAGCGTGAGGAGTGGGAGCGGCAGTACGCCGAGGCCCAGACTCGTTTCGAGGCCCACAAGAAGCAGATCGAGGAGGCCCGCAAGGCCGAGGCGGAGGCCGGCGAGGCCGCTCCTTCGTCCTACAGCGGCGAGACGCAGGCCCCGCAGGGCGGCTCCTCGTCGTCGGCTCCGGCCAGTGGTGCGCTCGCCTCGGACGAGGCGCTCGCGGCTCTGCGCGAGAAGCTGGCGGGTGGACAGAGCTGAGCTCGGCTCTGACCGCCTAGGGCCCCTCCGGGTGGCCTGAGGCTTCGAAAGGCCCCGCACGGGTGACCGTGCGGGGCCTTTTCGGCATCCTGGCCACACTTGATCGTGGCGGCCGGCCAATGCGGAACGATCCTTGCCGCAATGCCGCCTAAATTCGCGGCATGGAAGAGATCAAGCCTTTTCACATCGACATCCCCCAGGCCGACCTCGACGACCTGAGGGACCGGCTGCGGCGCACCAGGTGGGCCGCGCAGCTGTCCGGCGGGTGGAGCCGGGGCGTGCCCGTGGCCTACCTGCGCGAGCTCGCCGGCTATTGGGCCGACGGGTTCGACTGGCGGGCCCAGGAGGCCAGGCTCAACGCGTTCCCGCAGTTCACCACGCGCATCGACGGGCAGACGATCCACTTCCTGCACGTACGCTCGCCCGAGCCCGGCGCGCTGCCCCTGATCATGACGCACAGCTGGCCGAACACCGTCGCCGAGTTCCTCGACGTCATCGGGCCGCTCACCGACCCGCGCCGCCACGGGCTCGACCCTGACGTCGCCTTCCACGTCGTGGCCCCCTCGCTGCCCGGGTTCGCCTTCTCGCCGTTCCCCGAACCCGCCGACGAGCGGCCGTGGAGCATCGAGCGGGTGGCACGTACGTGGGCGGAGCTGATGGCCGGGCTCGGGTACGACCGGTACGGCGCGCACGGCAACGACGCCGGGGCCATGGTCACCCCCCAGCTCGCCGCCCTGGACCCCGAGCACGTCGCCGGCGCGGTCATCACGGCCGGGCTCGGCATCCCGATGGGGGCGCCGGGGGAGCTGGACGGGGCCACGGAGGAGGAGCTGGCCCAGCTGGGGCTGATGGCGGAGCGGATGGCCGGCGGCAGCGGGTACGGGGCCTACCTGGCCGCCAGGCCGCAGACGCTGGGTCATGGGTTCGTGGACTCGCCGGTGGCGCAGCTGTCCTACCTCGTGGAGAGGTTCAAGGAGTTCGACGGGTGGGGATCGGGGGACGAGCCCGTGGACCGGGACCTGGTGCTCACCAACGCCGGCCTCTACTGGCTGACGGGGACCGGGGCGTCGTCGTCGTGGCCGTACTACGAAGGGGCGGCGGGCCTGCCCATCGACCAGAGCGTGGTGCCGACCGGGGTGACCCACGGCGGGCCGGCCGTGATGCGGCGGATCGCCGAGCGCGGGAACGACCTTGTCTATTGGGGAGAGGCGGACAGTCCCAGCCACATGGTGGCCATGGCGGCGCCCGGTCCGCTGGTGGAGGGTATACGGGCCTTTTTCCGGATACTTCGCTGAGCGGGTCACAGATTTTACGCAGGAGCTTTTGCAAGGCTCTGACCTGCGGGGTTGGGCGCTGAGACACTGCCTGTGCTGTTGGTCGTCGCGACTTGTCAGGGGTTGCAGTGGGCATGGTTCAGCGGATGATCCAGGGCACGGCCGCGCTGACGGCCGCCGTGACCGCCACCACCGTCCCACCCCCACCCGCCACCTACGCCGCCGCCACCCCGCGAGCGGTGAACGCCGCCACGAGCGCCGCCTGGGCCGCACTGTCCCCGCACGCGGTCGCCTCCGGCGCGGCGGTGGCCGCTCCGGGGGTGGCCAGGCGCGACACGGAGTCCGGCGGTCCCGGCTCCTTGGTGTCCGGTGGTCCCGGTGGTACGGCGCCCGGGGGCCGCGGTTCCTTGGTGCCCGGTGGCCCCGGCGGGACGGCGCCCGGTGGCCCCGGCGGGACGGCGCCCGGTGGCCCCGGCGGGACGGTGTCCGGTGGCCCCGGCGGGACGGTGTCCGGTGGTTCCGGTGGGACGGGGTCCGGGTGGACGGAGCCCGGTGGGCTCGGCCCGGTGGGGACCGGCGGGTCCGACCCGCTGCTGTCCGGTGGTCACGGCCGATCCGCACCTGGCGGTCCCGGCTCGGAGGCGCCCAGTGGGTCCGGGCGGCTGGCGGGCGGTGCCGGGGCGGCCGGGGCCGGGGCCGAGGGCGGGGTCGCCGGGAAGGCGCGGCGGCAGGTGGCGTGGTGGGACTGCGGCGACGGGTTGCGGTGCGGCAAGCTGTCCGTGCCCGTCGACTGGGCCAGGCCGCGCGGCTCCCGTACCGAGATCGACCTGGCCTGGCTGCCCGCCCAGGACCCCGCCCGCAACCTCGGCGCGCTGGTCGTGAACACCGGCGACGAGTCCGCCGTCCAGGCCGTGCGCGCCCGGCCCGACACCGTGAGCGAGCTGGCCAGGTGGTTCGACGTGGTGCTGGTCGAGCCGCGCGGCATCGGCGACCGGGGGAGCACCTCCATGGTGCGCTGCTCCGTCCCGCCCCCCGACCCCCGGCGGCTCCAGATCACCCCCGGCCCGGCCGCCTGGCGCGCCTACGCCCGCGACAACGCCGCCTACGACCGCAGCTGCCGCATCGCCGCCGGCCCCGCGTACGCGGGCCTCACCTCCTGGCAGGTGGCCCACGACCTCGACGCCCTGCGCGCCGCGCTCGGCCAGTCGCGGCTGCGCTACTTCGGCAACGCCTACGGGGCGGTGTACGGGCAGGCGTACCTGGAGCTGTTCCCGCGCCGCGTCGAGCGGATGTACCTGGAAGGCGTGCCCGACCACACCGAGCCCGGCCTGGGACGGCGGCTGATCGCCCGCGCCCGCGCGGCCGAGCGGCAGCTCACCGCCTTCCGCGACTGGTGCGCGACCCGCATGGGCTGCCCCCTCGATGACGACGACGCCGTGTCGGTGCTCGACGACCTGCTGGAGCGTGCGCCCCTGCCCGCCGGCCCCGGGCGCTCGCTGGACGCCCGGCTGATCACGGCCGCCGTGCTGGCCGGGCTCGCCCCGCAGCGCTGGCCGGAGCTGGCCAGTGCCATGTCGGCGGCCGAGGAGGGCGACGCGAGCGCGCTGGCGCGGATGGCGGCCGTGGCGCAGCCGGTGGGGCCCGGCACGGTGGCGCGGTCGATGGCGTGCCACGACTTCATGCCCGCCGCCCCCGGCTACCGGCGGTTCCTGGCGATGGAGTCGCGGCTGCGCGAGCTGGCGCCGCGCGTGGGCTGGCTGACCGGCCGGTACGAGGTGGCCCGCTGCGTGGGGCTGCGCGGCCGCCCGAGCTGGCCGCCCCGGCCGTACCGCCCGGCCCGCGTGGGCAAGGGAGCGTCCGTGCTGGTCGGCATCGGCCGGCTGGACACCGACAACCCCGCTTCAGGCGCCGCCCGCGTGGCCGCGCGGATCCCCGGGGCGGCGGTGCTCTGGCACGGCGACGGGCACGGCGCGTACCTGCTGCAGGGCGTGAGCAAGCTGCGCGCCACCTGCCTGCGCACCCGCGTGCACGACTACCTCGTCAACGGCGTGCTGCCCAGGCCGCGCACCGTGTGTCCCGGCGAGCTCACGGCGGGCGTGGGGTCCTGAGATAGGGTGCTGCCCGTGCTGATCGAACGGGCGGTGCCGTCGGATGCCGGCGAGATCCTGACCCTGCAGCGGGCGGCGTACGTCAGCGAGGCCCAGCTCTACGGCGACCCCTACATCCCGCCGCTCGTCGAGTCGCTGGAGCAGGTCCGCAAGGTCGTCGAGGGCGCGCTCGTGCTCAAGGCGATCGACGCCGGCCGGATCGTCGGCGCGGTGCGCGGCCGGCTGTCCGGCACCACCTGCCTGGTGGGCCGCCTCGTCGTCGCGCCCGACCGGCAGGGGCAGGGGGTGGGCACGGCCCTGCTGCGCGCCCTGCACGAGCAGGTGCCGGAGGCGACGGCGTTCGACCTGTTCACCGGTCATCTGTCGGAGGGGAACCTGCGGCTCTACCGCCGTCTGGGCTACCGGGAGACGAGCCGCGAGCGGATGGACGATCATTTGACGATGGTCTACCTGCGAAGGACGCCAGATCGATCCCGTCCTCCGCGATGATCACGGCGCGGCCCATGTCGTCGTCCACCCAGTTCCACCCCCACCGCCACTCCGAGCCCGGCGGATGCGCGGCGTTCAGCCGGTCGAGCGCGGCCCGCAGGGCGGAGGCGGGCACCACGACCTGGTGCCGGCCCCGCCACGGCACGTGCTGGGGCGCCTCGATCGGCGGCACCGGGACACCGTGCCCGCGCAGCGCCGCCAGCACCTCGCCTGGGTCCACCCCGAACAGGTGCAGCGGCGTCGGCCCCCGGTCCGCCTCGGTGTGGTGGGCCAGGGCGGCCAGCCACAGCTCCGGTGTCGGGGTGCGCAGCCCGGCGGCCAGGGCCAGGCCCGTCGCGATGCCGTGCAGCTCGTGGAAGCTCGGATTGGCGAAGCCGCCGGCCCGGTGCGGCGGCCCGGCGTGGTGGGGCAGGCGCTCCGCCGCGCGCTCGCGGTCGAGCCCGGCCTGCGCCAGCACCCGCGCGGCGAGGGAGTCGCCGGCCAGCAGGGCGAGCACCACGTGCGGCGGCCCCACCCAGTCGTCCCCGGCGGCCGCCGCCTGCTCGTGCGCGGCCCGGAAGATGCTAGAGACCATGCCTACGATGATGAGCCCAAGATGATGAACCCGCGCGGCCCGATGGTGGATAGGCTTTCCGCGTGTTGAAGATTGGGCTCACGGGCGGGATCGGCTCGGGCAAGAGTGAGGTGTCCAAGCGGCTGTCGGCCAGGGGCGCGATGGTGATCGACGCCGACAAGATCGCCCGCGAGGTGGTCGAGCCCGGCACGCCCGGCCTGGCCCGGGTGGTGGCCACGTTCGGCGACGACGTGCTCCGCCCCGACGGCTCGCTCAACCGGGAGAAGCTCGGTTCGCTGGTCTTCGCCGACTCCGAGAAGCTGGCGGCGCTCAACGCGATCGTCCATCCGCTCGTGGGGGAGCGGGTGGCGCAGCTGCAGCGGCAGGCGGCCGACGACACGATCATGGTGTACGACGTGCCGCTGCTGGTGGAGAACAAACTGGCCCCGATGTACGACGTGGTCATCGTCGTGGACACGGCCGACGAGGTGCGCATCAGCCGGCTGGCCGAGCACCGGGGCATGCCCGAGGCCGACGCCAAGGCCCGCATCGCCGCCCAGGCGAGCCGCGAGGACCGGCTGGCCGCCGCCGACATCGTGATCCCCAACGAGGGCTCGCTGGACGAGCTGGACGCCCGGGTGGCGGAGGTCTGGGACGAGTTGCTGAGGCGCGCCGCCCGCGGTTGACGGCATGACCCCCTTCCATGACGATCGGAAAGATCGCCCGACAGGTTCGTGGAAGGACCGCAGATGCCGCGCTTATCGCCCTGGCGAGCCGCCGTCACCGCCGTAGCCGTCGCCCTGAGCGTGATCGTCCCGGTGGCCCCGGCCGGGGCGGCGACGCAGTCGTTCCGCAACCCGGTCAACCCGGCCGCCGACCCCAGCCTGATGTTCCACAACGGCAACTACTACGTGGCCACCACGCGCGGCGATCGCATCGGCATCTGGCGCTCGCCCAGCCTGGCCACCCTGCTCGCCGCGCCGGAGCAGGTGGTCTGGCGCGACAGCGACGCCAGCCGCAACACCCAGATGTGGGCGCCCGCCTTCCGCCACGTCGGAGCCCGCTGGTACATCTACTACACCGCCTCCGACGGCGTGGACGCCAACCACCGCATGTACGTCCTGGAGTCGGCCGGCGACGACCCGATGGGCCCGTACACGTTCAAGGCCAAGATCGCCGACTTCGGCGAGTACGCCATCGACGGCGAGCCCATCACCCACAACGGACAGCAGTACTTCGTCTGGGCCGGTCCCGGGCGCGGCATGGGCGGCCCGGCGCAGCTGTACATCGCCCGGATGAGCAACCCGTGGACGGTCACCGGCGGCCGGGTCGCGATCCCCGCCGGCGGCGGCTGCACCGAGGTGCGCGAGGGCCCGACCCCGCTCTACCGCAACGGCAGGACGTTCCTGACCTACTCCACCTGCGACACCGGCAAGCCCGACTACCAGCTGTGGATGAAGAGCATCGCGAACGGCGCCGACCCGATGGTGGCCGCCAGCTGGACGCAGCACGCCGGGCCGGTGTTCGCGCGCAACGACGCGACCGGCGTGTGGGGCCCGGGGCACCACTCGTTCTTCCGCTCGCCGGACGGCACCGAGGACTGGATCGCCTACCACGGCAAGAACACCAGCACCTACACCTACAACTTCCGCACCACGCGGGTGCAGAAGTTCACCTGGAACGCCGACGGCACCCCGAACTTCGGCCGCCCCCTCGCCGCCGGCGCCACGCAGCAGCTCCCGTCCGGCGACCCGGGCGCCGCCACGTCGGTGATCAACGACTTCGACCCGCAGGTCGCGTACGCGGGCACCTGGCAGTCCGGCTCGGGCTGCGGCAACCAGTGCTTCTGGAGCAACGACCACTGGAGCGGCCAGGCCGGCGCGACGGCGACGGTCCGCTTCACCGGCACGCGGGTGGCCCTGCTGAGCGTGCGCGACCGGGGCAACGGCATCGCCGCCATCTCCGTCGACGGCGGCCCCGAGCAGCGCGTCGACTACTACAGCGACATCCGGGTCGGCGAGCAGCTCAACTACCTGAGCCCCGTCCTGGCGCCCGGCGAGCACACGCTGCGGGTGCGCGTGACCGGCGAGCGCAACCCCGCCTCGGGCAGCACGGTGATCAGCATGGACCGGATCGAGGTGTACTAGAAGGGCGAGTCGAGCGGCAACTGGCGCACCCCCGGCAGGTACGCGTCGAGCTCGCCCAGCTCGAACCGTGACATCCCGACGACGTGCCAGAACTGCCCGCCGGGGTCGCCCTGGACCTTGTACCGGCCGTCGGGCGCCAGGGCGGCCCACCCCTCGGCCAGCCCGAGCAGGGTCGCCCGCCGCTCGCCGCCCGCCCAGAGGATCACCACGCCGTCGTCGCCGGCGCTGGCCAGCAGGTCCTGCGCCGGGCTGAAGGCGACCGACCACACCCGGCGGGCGTGCCCGGCCAGCGTGTGCCGCAGGTGGCCGGTCGCGGTGTCCCACACGCGGACGAGGAGGTCGTCGCCCCCGGTGGCCAGGCTGTCGCCGGAGGCGCTGAACGCCACGCTCCACAGCCGCCCGTCGTGCCGGTCGAGCGTGTGCGCGAGCCGGGGCTGCCAGGGCTGGCCGGGGCGCAGCTCCCACACCAGGGCCTTGCCGTCGTTGCCGGCGCTGGCCAGGTGGCGGCCGTCGGGGGAGAAGGCTACGGAGTAGACCCGGTCGGTGTGCCCTTCGAGGGTGGCCACCCGGCCGCCGGAGTCGACGTGCCACAGGCGTACGAGCTTGTCGTCGCAGCCGGTGGCCACGTAGGAGCCGTCGGGGCTGAACGCGATCGAGCGCACCCGCCCGCGGTGGTCCATCAGGTTGACCGCCAGCCGCCCGGTCGGGCGGTACCAGATCCGCACGCTGTCGTCGTCGTTGGCCGTGGCCAGCATGTTGCCGTCGGGGCTGAACGCCTCGGCCCACACGTGGTCGGTCTCGGCGTGCAGCTCGCGCTCGTAGTCGCCGGTGACGGCGTTCCAGAAGTGCACGCCGCCGTCGTTGCTGGAGGTGGCCAGCGTGGGCCCGGCGGGGGAGAAGGAGGCCGAGATCAGCCGGTCGGCCGTGCCGCTGAACTCGCGCAGCCGCCGCCCCGTGCGCGGCTCCCACACGCGTACGATGCCGTCGTTGCCGCTGGTCGCCAGCATCGTGCCGTCGGCGCTGAACCTGACGGAGGAGATGCGGCGCCCGTGGCCGCGCAGCACCCGCTGGCTCTGGCCCGTCACCGGGTCCCACAGCCGCACGGTGCCGTCGTTGCTGCTGGTGGCCAGCTGCTGCCCGTCGGGGCTGAACGCGAAGGGCCAGACCGAGCTGCGGTGCCCGGTCAGCTCGATCCGCTGGCCGCCGCCGAGCCGCTGCAGGCGTACGACGCCGTTGGAGTCGCCGCTGGCCAGGGTCTGCCCGTCGGGACTGAAGGTGACCTGGTAGACGGCCGCCGCGTGGGTGGTGTGCACGCCGCGGGCCTCGCCGGAGGGGTCCCACACGCGGACGCTGCCCGCCGTGTCGCCGGTGGCCAGCAGCGTGCCGTCGGGGGAGAACGTCACGCAGTAGACGCTGCCCAGGTGGCCGGTCAGCTCGTGCAGGAGCGTCCACGTGGCGGTGTCCCAGAGCCGGACGGTGCCCGCCTCGTCGCCGGTGGCCAGCAGGCGGCCGTCGGGGCTGTGCACGGCGCGGTAGACGCTGCCGCGGTGCTCCCCGAGCGTCTCCTTCACCTGGCCGGAGCCGAGGTCCCAGACGCGCACGACGCCCGCGGAGTCGCCGGTCACCAGCGCCGAGCGGCCGAACGAGGCGGTGAAGACGGGCGCCCGGTGGCCGCTCAGCTCGTGCTTCAGCCGCCCGGTGGCCGTCTCCCACACGCGTACGACGCCGTCCCCGCCGCCCGCGGCCACCAGCTCGCCCGAGGCGTCGAGGCGCACCGGCCACACGCCGTCGGGGTGGCCGGCCAGCCGGCGCAGCGGCTCGCCGGTCAGCGCGTCCCACAGCCGCACGGCGCCGTCGCTCGCGCCCGTGGCCAGCAGCCCGCCCGCGAACGTGACCGCGTAGACGCGGCCCCGGTGCCCCTGCAACGTGCGCACGGGCGCGCCGCCGACGCACAGCAGCACGCCGCCGTCCTCGTTGCCGATCGCGATCGTGGCGCCGTCGGGGCTGTAGGCGATCGGCTCGGGCAGGCGGCTGGTCTGGAAGTGGTAGCCGTACGGGACGCCGATGCCGGCCGGCGCGAACTCCACCTCGACCGGCTGCCCCGGCACCACGGCCGCGCCCGGCAGGTGCGGCAGCGTGCCGGTCACGTTGATCAGCGAGGCCCGGTGCCAGCGGGCGCCGTCGAGCGCCGCGTCGCTCAGGTCGACCTGGGCCAGCCGCGCCCCCGACAGGTCGGCGCCGCGCAGGTCGGCCCCGGTGAGCTGGGCGCCGTCGAGCCGCGCGCCCACCAGCCGGGCATCGCGCAGGGTCGCCCTGGACAGGTTGGTGCCCGCCAGCGTCGCCTCGGACAGGTCGGCGCCGGTGAGGTCGACCTCCCGCAGGTCCCTGGCCGACAGGTCCTCGCCCTTCAGGTTGGCCCCGCGCAGGTCGGCGCGGGCCGGCGTGCGCAGCCGGGCGGAGATCTTGACCGCGTTCGCCCTGGACACGTCGTCGCCCGGCGGGTCGGCCACCCAGGCCCGCAGCGCCCGCACGTCGGCCAGGTCGCACAGGAACTCCACGGTCAGCGCCGACAGCGGCCGGCGCGACAGCAGGAGCGGGTTGTCCAGGGTCGTGGCGATGTGCCGGGCGATCAGCCATTCCATCACCGAGGCGTGGATGAAGCCGAACATGCCCTCCTCGGTGCGCACCAGCAGGCTGCCCGAGCCCATCCGGAACGCGGCGTGCGCGGCCGAGAGCTGCCCGTCGGCCAGGTCGGTCAGCGTCTCGCCGATCTCGGTCAGCTCGTCCAGGCCCAGCAGCGCCTCCCCGGAGTCCCACAGGCGCACCGCCAGCGCGGTCACCGCCTGCCACAGCTCGTCGGTGGTCAGCCCGGCCGGCGAGCCGGGGATCCTGGCCCGCCGCTCCTCGAAGGCCAGCCACGAGCTGAGGATCTCCTCGTACAGCAGGGCCGGGCTGATCGTGTGGCGGGCCTCGGCCACCGTGCGCAGGCGGTCGGCGTCGAGGTCGGCGATGAAGCTGAGCATGCGCGGGTTCTGCGCCAGCGCGAGCAGGTCCTCGATCTCCCCCATCAGCGACATGCGGGCGGTGGCCTCGTCACCGCCGGCGAACCTGTTGGCCAGGTAGGAGCGGATCTGGTCGGGCGTGAAGTCCTCGACGCTGAGCACCCGGCGCTGCGGCAGCACCCCCACCATCTCGCCGAGCGAGGTCAGCACCTGGCTGTGGGACTTGAAGTGCTGCGTGCGGCTGGCCACCACGATCTTCGCCTTGTCGTCGGCCGCGGCCAGCAGCGTGGCCAGGTGGTCGGCCGCCCGGTCGTAGGTCAGCCGGGTCACCAGCTCGTCGAACCCGTCGAACAGCAGCACGATCCGCCCTTGCCGCAGCAGGTAGCGGAACGCCTTGAGGTCGATGAACTCCTCGCCGTGGCCGGCCAGGTGGGCCGCCACCAGCGCGTCCACCGAGTGCGCCTTGTCCAGGGCGCGCAGCTCGATGAGGATCGGCGTCAGGTGCGGCAGCTCGACGGGGATGCGGCGGGCCAGCTCGCGCAGCGCGAACGTCTTGCCGTGGCCGAAGTCGCCCAGCAGGAGCAGGAAACGGCCGTGGTCGGCGGCCAGCAGGCGCATCAGCTCGTCGGTCAGGCCCTGCTTGACCTGGCTGCCGGGGCGGTCTAGCTCGCGGTAGCGCTGCGGCACGTACAGGTCGGGCGGGTAGCGCCGGTCGGTCGTCAGCCGGGCGGTCTGCTCGGCGACGTAGCCGCTCAGGTCGAGCAGCCCCTGGAACTCGGTGAAGCTGCGCAGCCGCACGCCCTTGCGCATCAGGTCGTCGCGGATCGCGCGGGACGCGGGCGGCCCCTGGTAGACCAGCTCGGCGGCCAGGCCCACGGCGTGCGCCCGCCGGACGAACTCCGCCGCGGCCGCCTCGTCCGGCTCGCCCACGTGCGCGCCGATCATCGTCTGCCGGACGAACCCGTCCTCGGGGTGGGTGACCACCAGGTGCGTGTCGAACCTGCGGATCCTGGCCCGCTCGTGCCGGGCCTCGCAGACCTCGGTGATGCGGTCGAGCAGCAGCTCGTATGGGCTCGGCTCGCGCTCCTCGGGCTTCGGCGCGGGTGAGGGGACGGCCGGGGCCTCGCCGGTGAACGTGGCCTGCGCGGCCCGCCACCGGGCGCGGACCGGCTCGGGCCGGCCGGCGGGCTGCGTGTCCGGCAGCCAGGTGCGCAGCCCGCCGGGGCCGATCTCGACGACCTGGTGCCGCCCCGAGCGCGGCGCGGCGATGCGGCCCTCGGCCGCCGGCCCGGAACCGCCGTGGAAGAGCAGGTTGAGCCGGTGGCCCAGCAGCCGGTCGAACGTCGGTGCGTCCCTCAGCTCGTCCGGCGGGTGCCCGATCGCGCCCAGGCGCAGCCACGCGCTCTCCTCGTACGGCCGCAGCCGCTCGGCGAACCAGGCCGCCTGCGCCTCCCCGAGCTGCGCGTACGCGTCGCGCTCCAGATGGCTCATCGCCATCGTCGAGTTGAGCCCCGCCACGACCACCTTCAGATCGGGCACCTCGAACAGCGTCCACGGCTGCCCGCCGTCGAACACCCGGTCGTCCAGCCCCTGGTAGACCTCCCCGAACAGCTTCGCGAAGTGGCGCCACTTGGGCCAGTAGGGGGGCTGCGGGCTCACGTCGTCGGCCTCGCAGGTCATGAAGTAGGCGCTGGCGGCGGCCTTGGTGACGTCGCGCGGCCCGGGCAGCAGGATCAGCCGGTGCGGCTCCAGCCCGAGCAGCAGCCTCAGGTCGGTCACGAACCGCGTGGCCTGCCCGAACTGCCCCAGGCTGCCGGACTCGGTCAGGTCGCCGCTGACGACCATGAGGTCGGGGCGGGGCATGCCGCGGTCGTACATGGCGGTCAGGTCGGCCCAGATGCGGGCCTGCATGTCCTCCGGCGTGAAGGGCTCGCCGGGGTCGGGCAGCGCCCTGCCGAACCGGGGGCCGCCGATGTGCAGCACGCTGATCGACTCGCGTCCCCTGCTCTCGCCGGCCGACGGCGGGAACTTCGGCGCCGTGACCGGCGCGCGCCGGGCCCTGGCCCGCTCGGCGGGCGGCGGCAGCGTCGGGACGGGCGCCGGCACGGTGGAGCCGTCGGGGAAGGCGGGCGCGGCGTCGGGCTTGGCGCGGCCCGCCATCGCCTCCCTGACCCGTCCGAGCAGCAGCGCCCTGGCCTGCCCCGGGTCGGAGACGCCCAGCAGGTCGACCCAGGTGATCGTGGACAGCAGGCCCTCGACCTGGACGTCCTCCAGCCGGATCGTGACGAGCTTGTTGGAGGGGTTGTCGGGGTCGGCCCGCAGCGCCGCCTGCCACTCCATCCGGCCGTAGCGGGAGCCCAGGTAGTTGCGCGAGAGCACGGCCACGACGAGCTGGGCCTCGCTGACGCCGCGATCCATGAAGTCGATGAAGTTCGTGCCGGGCACGAAGTCCCAGGCCTGGATCATGGTCTTGTAGCCCGCCGCCTCGAGCTCCCAGGCGATCCACGTCGCCCAGGCCGTGTCGGCCGGGGAGTAGCTGACGAAGATCTCGGTCGGCCTGCCGTCGCGCGCCATCTGCCCAGTATCCCCTGCGGGATCGGCATTTTGGAGCCTGTGTGCGATCATCATCGGGTGTTGCGGCGTGTTGGCGTGCTCGACTGGATCAGGATCGGGCTGCTGGTTCTCGGCCTGGTCTTCGTGGCGACGGGGCTGCTGCCCTGGGCCGATGCGGTGCGCAGCCTCGACGAGATCGGCCCGCTGCTGGTCTTCCTGGTCGCGATCATCGTGCTGGCCGAGCTGACCAAGGAGGCCCAGGTCTTCGACGCGATCGCGGCGAGGATGGCGGTGCTCGGACGTGGCAACTACGCCGCCCTCTTCTTTCTTTGTGCCGCTTTCGCGTCATTTGTCACGATATTTCTGAACTTGGACACGACGGCTGTCCTGCTCACCCCGGTCATGCTCGCCCTGGCCCCCAAGGCCCGCATCGCCGCCCTGCCCCTCGCCATGACCACGATCTGGCTGGCCAACACCGCCAGCCTGCTGCTGCCGGTCTCCAACCTGACCAACCTCCTGGGCATGGACAAGATCGGCCTCGACGCCCAGGAGTTCGCCGCCCGCATGTGGGCGCCCCAGATCGTCTCGATCGCGGTGACGATGGTGTTCCTGTGGGTGTTCTACTGGCGCCGCGGCGAGCGGCGCGACCTGCGCTACACCCCGCCGGTGCTGGAGCCCGTGGCCGACCGCGTGCTGTTCACGGCCGCCTCGGCCGGCTGCCTGCTGTTCATCGTCCTGCTGCTGCTCAAGGCGCACGTCGCCGTCGCGGCCACGGTGGCCGCGGCCATCGTCCTGGGCGCCTTCGTGCTGCGCGCCCGCCGGCGCCTGACGTGGAGCCTCGTCCCGTGGCAGCTCGTCATCTTCGTGACCGGCCTGTTCCTGGTCGTGCCCACGCTCAGCGGCCACGGCCTGTCCGCTCTGATGACCTGGATGATCGGCACGGAGGGCGACCCCTACCGCACGGCCGCCGTCGGGGCCGGCCTGTCCAACCTGATCAACAACCTGCCCGCCTACCAGGCCGTCGAGATCGTCATCCCGCCCGCCGACCAGGACCGCCTGCTGGCCCTGCTGGTCGGCACCAACGTCGGCCCGGTCATCACCCCGTGGGCGTCGCTGGCCACGCTGCTGTGGTTCGAGTCGTGCCGCCGCCACGAGGTCAGGGTCCCGATGCGCCGCTTCCTGCTCACCGGGGCGGGCCTGGCCGTCGCCGGGCTCCTGGCGACGGTGTGGGCGCTGGTGGAGTTCGGCTGAGCCCGCCGGGAGCGGGTCAGGCGGCGGCGAGTTCGTAGGCGCCGGCGACCGCGTCCAGGGCCCAGCGCATCCGGGGCACGTACATCTCGGGGTGGTCGCCGGCCTCCTGCGCCACGTACGCCGCGCACCAGGACGGGTCGCCGCCGCACGCGCACAGCCGCTCGTTCACGGCCGCGCGGATCTGGAACGGGGACAGCGTGTCGGAGGGCTGCAGGGCGGTGGCGAAGAGCACCTGCGCCAGCTCGGTCGTGGTGATCATGTCGGGCTCCTCTCCGTTCGGTGCCGTCTGCCGGGCACCCTCTAACTAGACGTCGAACGGTGACAGAACTCATCGACAAAGGACACACATTTTCTGCGCACTTTTCCTCAGTGGAGCAGCGCCAGCAGCCCGGGCAGGGCGCGGGGGTGGGCGGCCACGAAGCTGCGCTCCCCGGCGGGGGCGTCGATGCACTCGTCGTACGGGCCGCCGTCCAGCGCCCGGATCTCGATGCCGGCCTCCTGCGCGAGCAGCGCCCCGGCCGGCAGGTCCACCACCCCGGCCCGGTAGCCCACCATGCCGTCGATGTCGCCGCGCGCCAGCATCGCCCACGCCAGCAGCGGCGCCCACAGCTGCAGCACCCGGCGCGCGCCGAGGTCGAGTGCCGTCTTCAGCCCCCGCACGGTCGCGTCGTCCCTGGCGATGCCGTAGCCCTGCGTCCAGGCCACCAGCGGCCCGTGGGGGCTCGGCGCGTAGGGGGGAGCCAGGCGGGCCCCTGAGGAGGCCACCGCGCCCTTCCCCCGGACGGCCGACCACGTCTGCCCCGAGACGGGGTCGTGCACCACGCCCAGCAGCGGCAGCCCGCCCCGGCACAGCGCCAGGCCCACCACGTACGTGGGCAGCCCGATCGCCACGTTGTTGGTGCCGTCGAGCGGGTCCACCAGCCACGTCCACTCGCCGCCCGCCGCCCCGGCCAGCCCGGACTCCTCGGCGATCACCGCGTGCGACGGGTACGCCGTCAGGATCCGCTCCAGCAGCAGCTTCTCCGAGGCCAGGTCGAGGTCGGTCACCACGTCGCCCGCCTCGCCCTTGGCCCGCACGCCGAGCGCGCCCCGGGTGCCCTCCAGGAGCAGCGCCCCCGCGGCCTCGGCGGCGTCCACGGCCACCGTGCGAGCGTGATCCAGGTCCATCGGGTCCCTCTCAGGTCAGGTGCGCGGCGATCAGGCGTACGGCCAGGGCCGTCTCCCCGGCGTCCAGCGGCTGCCTGGAGACGTGGTGGAGGCCGCCGCCCAGCGGCCCGAGCGACAGGTCGCGGCTGCCGGCCCGGCCCCGGCCCCGCCCGAGCGCGATCGTGGCCGCCTCGCCGCCCTCGGGCACGACGCTGCTGTGGAACCGGTCGGCGGCCAGCGTGTAGGTGTCACCGGGCCCGAAGACCTCCACCAGGCCCGTGGCGTGCCGCACGGTGCGGCGGGTGGGCGAGATGCGGTCGCCGTCGGCCCCGCTGACCACCTCGAACACCCGGTGCGTGGCGTCCGCGCCGGCGTCGGTGACCACGGCGTGCACGTTGCGCACCTGGCCGTAGAGCACGTGGCTGACCAGGTCCCAGCTGTGGCAGTGGATCTGCGAGGTGGTGCTCTCGGCGGGCGTGAGCGAGTCGGACCACAGGTGGAGGCATACCCCCTCGCCGCCGTCGCGCTCCAGCGGCAGGCAGACGAATCCGAGCGGGTGGCGCACCCCGGTCAGGCCGGGCCGCGACAGCTCCGCCAGGGCCCACGACCTGGCCTCGCCCGCCCGCAGGAGCTCCCGGACGCCGTGGTAGCTCATGACGGGTGGGCGGGGACCGGCGGGCGCGGCTCACCGTACGGGTCAACGGCACGCAGGGCCTTGCGGGCGATGTCGACGACGTCACGGCCGTTGTAGGACTTGGGCAGGGGCACCCCGATGCGTTCGAACAGCTCCTGCACCTCCTCGATGGTGGGCTCGTCGCCGAGCGGCACCTTCTTGTACATCTCCAGCGGCACCCGCCGCGCCTGCTCGAAGCTGAGCCGCAGCTCGGTGTCGCAGTTTTCGTAGTAGAACGTGTCGGCCAGCGCGGTCATGGCCCGGTTCGGGTCCTCGACCGTCATGATCAGGCGGCTGCTCGACAGGTCCCAGCGGAACGTGGTCATCGTCGACGACAGGCCCACCCCGATGTCGAGCAGGCCGTAGCGCTGGCGGTGCCAGAAGGCGGCCAGGATGGTCGCGTACGACTCCTTCCTGGCCCGGTCGGTCGTCCACGTCTCCCCGGTGCCGTCGGGGACGTCGGACAGCGAGCGCCGGTAGTGCGCGTAGGTCTCGCACACCTCCGCGTTGGACGGGTCGATGACCTCGACCCTGACCGTGAGGTGGCGCTTGTCCCTGCGGGCGGCCGCCACGCAGAGGGGGAGCGTGACCGCGCGCAGGTAGGTGCCGGTGCCGCCCTTGAAGCTCCACCGGGTGGTGTCCTTGCGCGCCTCGGCGTGGGACTGGGCGATCTCCTGCTTGCTGGCCAGCACCCGGACGAGCTGGAGCGAGTCGAGCGCTCTGCGGGTGCCGTGGACCATCGTCTCGATCTCCTCCAGGCGCGCCAGGCGTACGGGGAGCTCGGCCAGCGCGCCCGAGGTGATCGTCTTCTCCACGGGGGCCTGGCGGGCGCGGTCGCGCAGCAGCGCGGTGGCCACCAGGGCCATGATCACCAAGGTGGAGGCGGTGACGAGCTGGCGCTGGATGTCGGCGCCCTTGGCGCCGAAGATCTCGGGCGGCATGATGCCGAGCACGCCGACCGCGATGGCCAGGGTGAGCGCGATGGCGCCGTCGGCGTTGCGCGCCGCCCACGGGGCGGTCCGTCTCAACGCCGCCATGAACCGTGCCATCGCTCGCCCCGCCGTCCGACGATCAGTCAGTTCCCGAGGTCATGGTAACGACCGCGCCATGCGACTGCCACTGCACGCAAAGGAGCGATCTCCTAGCGGGAGATGTGGTGAATTATCGCCTCACATCCCCGATGGGGGCGGATGTTCCGCCCTCATCGGGGAGCCGTGACTCCGGGCTAGAACCACCCGCGGTGGCGGGCCATCTGCTCCAGGCCGCGCTGCAGGGCCGTCTCCGCCGACTGCGGCGAGTCGTCGTAGCGCACGGTGAAGCGGTTGTAGGAGTCGTGGCTGGAGCTCAGGAAGCCGCCGCGCTTGTCGGCCTCCAGGATGACGTCCATCTGCCGCGCCCCGGCGATGAACGTCAGCTCCAGCTCGTTGAAGTGGCGCCGCCACTGGCCGCCCGCGTAGTACTCGATCTCCTGGAAGAACGGCATGGTCGAGCCGTACAGGGTGCCGCGCTCCAGGTCGGCCTTCTTGAACTGGAAGCCCAGCCGGTCGAGGGCGCCGATCACGTGCTCCTGGGCCGGCAGCGGGCTGACGAACAGCGGGTCGAGGTCGCCCTTGTCGAGCGCGCCCGCCAGCGCCAGCTCCGTCTGCACGCCCAGTTTCATGCCGTGCAGCGGGTGCCCGGCGATCGCGCTGATCGGCGTCTCCCACGGGATCGCGATCTCGAACTGCTGCTGGTGCTGCGCGCCCTTCGCGAGCTGGAACGTGCCCGCCACCTGCTGGCGCAGGAAGCTGTAGCTCGTCTTGTACTCGTTGTCGCCGGATTCGACCTCCACCACGGCGGTGAGGTCGATGTAGATGCCCTCGACCTTGTAGTCGGAGTTGCCACCACGGAAATGGACGACGCCGCGCAGCAGCTCGCCGGGGCGCACGCCCGTGTTGGTCAACACCGTGTCAACCTCGACGCCCGCGCCGAACGCGGCCATCAATTTGCGGAACACCATGGGGTTCTCCTATGCGGAAGGGGTGTGGCCGTTCATCTGGCCTGTTCCCGTGCCCGAGATGCGGGGGAGCAGCTGGGCCAGGATGAGGGTGGAGAGCGCGGAGTCCGACTGACCCTGCTGGGTGCGTACGACCAGCGGCTGGGGGGCGTTCTCCGTCAGTTTCGCGCCCACGTCGAGGCGCTTGCGGGCCAGCTCGTACTGCAGCACGGCCCGGTTGTCCCGGTACGACTCGGCCAGGCGGCGCAGTGCCTTGGCCTCGTTCTCGGCGGAGGTCAGGTCGGCCCTGCCCCGCGCCTCGATCTCCCACGTCACCCGCTGCGCCTCGGTCTCCTGCTCCTCCAGCATGCGCGCCACGTTCTTGCGCGCGTTGTTGTGGGCGGCCTTGACCTCGACGACGCGGGCGTCACGGGTCTTCTTGGAGCGCTCGATCTCCATCAACAGGGTGTCGATGCGGCGCTTGCGGGTCAGCTCCCACTCGCGCTCGTAGGCCGAGAGCTCCTTGGCCACCTTCTCGCGGGTGGCCAGGTGCTGCTGGTACTGGTCGGGCAGCTGCACGTCGGGGATGTTGGCGCCGGTGATGCGCACGCCGTAGCGGCCCAGCTGGCGGTTGAGCGCGTCCTGCATGTCGCCGACGTCGGAGCCGCGCAGGTCGTACGCGCGCTCGGTGTTGACCCGGCGGCTGCGCTGCCTGATCGCGTCCTGCACCGCGCTGGACAGCACCAGGTCGAAGTTGCCCGCGCCGATCGTGCGGACGAACGCGACCGGGTCCACGATGCGGAACTTCAGGAAGAACTCGATCGACTTCAGCGGCACGTTCTCGGCGGTGGGGCAGGCCACGATCGGGGCCGAGTACGGGATCTCCGTGGAGGTGTCGACGACCGCGTCCACCCGGTCCCACGGCAGCCACAGGTAGTGGCGGCCCGGCGGCAGCGTGCCGGTGATGGCGCCCCAGCGGCTGCGCACGCCGGTGGTGCCCTCCTCGATCTCGATGATCGCCTTGCGCCACATCGTGACCATGGCGATGAGCAGGCTGAACAGCGCCGCGAACGCCGCGACGAGGGTGAGGTCGGTGAGCGCGGCCATGCCGGCGAAGTAGAGCGCCAGGAACACCAGCGTCATCCACGCGAAGCCGCGCCGGTCCTTGGGGATCACGACGGGCACGAGCTGGCCCTGCTCGCCGCCGCGCAGGAGCTGGCGGATGTCTCCCCAGGAGGCCAGCGATTCCTTGATCTTCGAAAACTCGCGGCTCATCAGATCTCACTCCCAGCCTGTCCGTGCTGCTGCCCGCCCGGCAGCAGCCGCTCGACGGTCCGCTCCAGTTCGGAGTCGGGCTCCGGCGTCGCCGGCGGTTGTTCCACGTCGGCGGCGGCCTTGTGCAGCAGCGCGGCGATCTCGGCCTCGCGGTCGCGTACGCGGGCGCCGATCTCGTCGAGCCTGGAGCGGATGGCGGCCATGTCCTCGGCGGAGAACAGCGCCGCGTCCTTGCCGCCCACGAGCTGCTGGGCCAGGGCCAGGAAGTCGATGTCGGTGTGCTCGCCCACCTGCACCACCTGCGGCAGCCTGTGGGCGACCGACTCCAGCTTGGTCAGCAGGTCCTGCTGGAAGCGGTAGTCGAGGATCTCGGGCGCCTCGGCGGCCGACAGCGCCCTGATGTCCAGCGCCTGCGCCTCCAGGAGCGCGGCGTTGGCGTTGGCCGTGGACTCGGCCTCGACCAGGCGCTGCCTGGCCTGTGCCGTGGCCTGGTGGGTGGCGCGTTCGAGCGCGGTGTCCATGCGGGCCTGGTAGCCGGCGATCTCCGCCTGGATGGCGCTCAGCGTCTCCTGCAGCCCGGCCAGCTCCTTGATCAGGTCGCCCTCGTTCTGCTCCTTGCGCAGCTGGAGCTCGTACTCGTAGGTGTAGGCCTCCTTGGCGACGCGGACCATCTCGGGGGCGGCCAGGTCCATGCGGTATTCCTGGCTGGACGGCTCGGCGTGCGTGATGTTGACGTCGGTGAGCCGGACGGCGGGCAGGAACTGCTGGTTGAGGCTCTCCAGCATACCGAGCGTGCTCTCGCCCACCAGGTCGTAGATCTCCTCGGCGCGCTGGGCGTAGATCAGCGAGCGGGTGACCTCGCTGATGGCGTTCTGGAGCTTGGACTGGAAGCCGCTGACCGAGCCGAGCACGAAGATGAACTCCGCCGGGTTCTCGATCCGGAACTGCAGGAACAGGTCCACGCTGGCCTTGACGCCCTGCTGCGTGGGGGCCTCGCTGATCGGCGCGTTGAACGGGTATTCGCGGGTGGTGTTGACGATGTAGCTGACCCGCTTCCACGGGTTGAACAGCGTCACCCGGCCCGGGTCCGCGATGTGCACCAGCTTGCCGAACTGGGTGATCAGCGCCTTGCAGCCCTCGGGCACCATCACCACGCTGCGCCGCCACCACAGGAACACGGCGGCCAGGATGAGGACCACCCAGTAGTGCGGGCCGAAGACCACGTCGACGTTCGGGACGACGTTGCCGAGCGCGCCGATCAGGCCGAGCAGCACGAGGATGCCCAGCGGTATGAGTATCTTGGCGGTGCCGCTCTTGGGGATCACCACGGGCGAGATGACGTGCATGCCGTTCTCGGCGAAGCTGCGGTTGACGATCTCGCCGGCCTCGTTCAGCGACGCCGAGCGGGCCTCGATGAGGGTGCCGACGGACGCGCCGCCGTCGCGCGCCGCGGCGAAGTCATGCGGGTTCAGCGCGAAGCCACGGCCCTGGCCCGCCAACTGCCCCGCCTGGTCCACGACCTGCCCCATGGCCTGGCCCATCGCCTGGCGTACGTCACCCCCTTGGGCAACCGCTTGGGCTATGCCCTGCCCCGCCTGGATCAGTGCCTCTCTGGGTCGTGACATTGAACCTTCCTTTTCCGCTACGGGCGATTCAGACCGTATCGGGTGTGACTTACTGTTCGCTTGCAATGTGGTGTCACATATCTATTGCTTCCTGTAGTAGGTGTGCTATTGATGTAGTAGACCTACTATATGGAGGGCGGATGGGAGCGGTGAGAGCGCTTGAAAGTGGCGTCGACCTCGGGCAGAACGGCTCCGCCATCGAGGTCGCCGGGCTGCGGATGGCGTACGGGAGCAAGGAGGTCCTGCGCGACGTGGCCTTCACCGTCAGCCCCGGCGAGGTGATCGCTCTGCTCGGGCCGAACGGCGCGGGCAAGACGACGACGATCGAGGTCCTGGAGGGGTTCCGGAGGCCGTCCGCGGGTCACGTACGGGTGCTGGGCGTCGAGCCGGCGCGCGGCGACGAGCGCTGGCGGGCCCGGCTGGGCGTCGTGCTGCAGTCGTGGCGCGACCACGGCCGCTGGCGGGTGCACCAGCTGCTGCACCACCTCGGCCGCTACTACGAGCCGTACGCGCATCACGGGAGGCCGCCGTTCGACACCGACGAGCTGATCGAGGCCGTCGGGCTCACCGAGCACGCCGGCCACCGGATCAACCGGCTGTCCGGGGGGCAGCGGCGCCGGCTCGACGTCGCCATCGGCATCGTCGGGCGGCCCGAGGTGCTCTTCCTCGACGAGCCGACCGCCGGCTTCGACCCGCAGGCCAGGCGCGACTTCCACGACCTCGTCCATCGCCTGTCGGACCTCGACGACACCACGATCCTGCTCACCACGCACGACCTGGACGAGGCCGAGAAGCTCGCCGACCGCATCCTCATCCTGGCCGGCGGCCGGATCGTCGCCGACGGCAGCCCCGACAAGCTGGCCCGCGAGGTCTCCCGCGACGCCCAGGTGCGCTGGAGCCGCGACGGGGAGCACTTCGTGCACGCCACGCAGGACGCCACCGGCTTCGTCCGCGGCCTGTTCGAGCAGCACGGCACCGAGATCGGCGACCTGGAGGTGCGGCGGGCCACGCTCGAGGACACCTACATGGCCATCGTCAAGAAGGAGGAGGCGTGAACCCCACGCTGCACGCGGCCCGGCTCGGGCTGAGCCGCGGCTGGATCGAGTTCAGGCAACAGCTCACCAGCGTCCAGGACATGGGCTTCACCGTGGTGAGCACCGTCGGCCTCATCGTCGTGCTCTATTTCCAGCGCGACGCGAAGCTGCCCGGCACCGACGTCTCGCTCGCGGCGGCCACGCTGCCGGGAATGCTCGGGCTCCTGGTCCCGTTCAACGCGCTCATGGGGGCGGTCGGCTCGCTGGCCGTCGAGCGCGAGGACGGCACCCTGCTCAGGGCCAAGGCCATGCCCCAGGGCATGGTCGGCTACCTCGTGGGCCGGATCGTGATGCTCTCCGTGTCCACCGCCGGCTCCCTGGTGCTGATGCTCGTCGCCGGGCTGTTCTTCGTGCCCGGGCTGCTCGGGGTGGGGCCGGGCGGATGGCTCACCGTCGCCTGGATCGCGTTGCTGGGGCTGCTGTCCTCGTTGCCGCTCGGTGCCGTCATCGGCGCCCTGGCCACCAGCCCGCAGGCGGCGGCCGGGCTGTCCATGCTCACCGTCGGCGGGCTCACCGCGATCTCGGGCATCTTCTACCCGATCACGGCGCTGGCCGGCTGGCTCCAGGCCCTCGCCCACGTCTTCCCGCTCTACTGGCTGGGCCTCGGCATGCGCTCGGCGCTGCTGCCCGACGCGGCGGCCGCGGCGGAGATCGGCGGCTCGTGGCGGCCCGTGGAGACCACCCTCGTGCTGCTCGCGTGGGCCGTGGCCGGGCTGGTGCTGGCGCCGCCCATCCTGCGCCGTATGGCCAGGCGGGAGTCGGGCTCGGCGATGGAAGAGCGCCGTCAGCGGGCGATGCAGCGGGTGACCTGAGAAGATACGCGGTGATGAGCGAGACCGTCTACAACCGCATCGCGCTGCTGCGCGCAGAGCGGAACGTGACCCGCAGGCAGCTCTCCGACGCGCTGGGGGTGCACTACCAGACCATCGGCTATCTCGAACGCGGCGAATACAGCCCCAGCCTTTACCTGGCGCTGCGCATCGCCGAATACTTCGAGGTGCCCGTCGAGGTGGTCTTCTCCACCACTCCCTTCCCCCGCATCGGGGAGCGTTCGGCCTGACGGTTTATGTCGGTCGGGCCGCCTACAGTGGCAACATGCGACCGGTCACTGATTTGCAGCGGAAGGTGGCGCCCTTCGAGGTCGTCACCGAGATGACTCCCTCCGGCGACCAGCCGACGGCCATCGCCGAGCTGGAGCGCCGCGTCAAGGCCGGGGAGAAGGACAACGTCCTGCTGGGCGCCACCGGCACCGGCAAGACGGCCACGATCGCCTGGCTGATCGAGCGGCTGCAGCGGCCCACGCTGGTCATGCAGCCCAACAAGACGCTCGCCGCGCAGTTCGCCAACGAGCTGCGGGAGATGTTGCCGAACAACGCGGTCGAATACTTCGTCTCCTATTACGACTACTACCAGCCTGAGGCCTACGTCCCGCAGAGCGACACGTACATCGAGAAGGACTCCTCGATCAACGACGAGGTCGAGCGGCTGCGCCACTCGGCCACCAACTCGCTGCTCACCCGCCGCGACACCATCGTGGTCGCCTCGGTGTCGTGCATCTACGGCCTGGGCACGCCGCAGGAATACGTGGACCGCATGGCCCGGCTGCGCGTCGGCATGGACGTCGACCGCGACCAGCTCCTGCGCCGCCTGGTCGACATGCAGTACACCCGCAACGACCTGGCCTTCACCCGGGGCACGTTCCGGGTGCGCGGCGACACGATCGAGATCATCCCGAAATACGAAGAGCTGGCCGTGCGCATCGAGATGTTCGGTGACGAGATCGAGAAGCTCTCGACCATGCATCCGCTGACCGGCGAGGTCATCACCGAGGACGAGGAGCTCTACATCTTCCCCGCCTCCCACTACGTGGCGGGCGAGCAGCGCATGGCCGCCGCCGTGACCGGCATCGAGGCGGAGCTGGCCGAGCGGCTGTCGGAGCTGGAGCGGCAGGGCAAGCTGCTGGAGGCGCAGCGGCTGCGGATGCGCACGACGTACGACATCGAGATGATGCGCCAGATCGGCACCTGCTCCGGCATCGAGAACTACTCGCGCCACATGGACGGCCGCGAGGCCGGCAGCGCGCCCAACACGCTGCTCGACTACTTCCCCGAGGACTTCCTGCTGGTCCTCGACGAGTCCCACCAGACGGTGCCGCAGATCGGCGCGATGTACGAAGGCGACGCCTCCCGCAAGCGCACGCTGGTCGAGCACGGGTTCCGGCTGCCGTCGGCGCTCGACAACCGGCCGCTGAAGTGGGAGGAGTTCCTCGAGCGGATCGGCCAGACCGTCTACCTGTCGGCGACGCCGGGCCCCTACGAGCTGGGGCGGGTCAAGGGCGACGTGGTCGAGCAGGTCATCCGCCCGACCGGCCTGGTCGACCCCGAGATCGTCGTCAAGCCCACCAAGGGCCAGATCGACGACCTGGTCCACGAGATCCGCGAGCGGGCCGAGCGCGACGAGCGCGTGCTGGTCACGACGCTGACCAAGAAGATGTCGGAAGACCTCACCGACTACCTGCTGGAGCTGGGCATCCGGGTCCGCTACCTGCACAGCGAGGTCGACACGCTGCGCCGCATCGAGCTGCTGCGCGAGCTGCGCACGGGCGAGTTCGACGTGCTGGTCGGCATCAACCTGCTGCGCGAGGGCCTCGACCTGCCCGAGGTGTCGCTGGTGGCCATCCTCGACGCCGACAAGGAGGGCTTCCTGCGCTCCGAGACGTCGCTGATCCAGACCATCGGCCGCGCCGCCCGTAACGTCTCCGGCCAGGTCCACATGTACGCCGACAAGGTCACCCCGTCGATGGAGCGGGCGATCGACGAGACCAACCGGCGCCGGGCCAAGCAGATCGCCTACAACGAGGCCAACGGCATCGACCCGCAGCCGCTGCGCAAGAAGATCGCCGACATCCTCGACTCCCTGCAGCGCGAGGACGCCGACACCGACAAGCTGCTCTGGGGCAGCGGGCGCCAGCAGTCGCGCGGCAAGGCCCCGGTGCCCGGCTTCCAGGTCCGCCAGGCCGGCCAGCACGCCAAGGCCATCGCCGGCGAGATGCCGCGCGCCCAGATGGAGTCGCTCATCGAGTCGCTGACCGAGCAGATGCACCAGTCGGCGGCGGACCTCCAGTTCGAGGTGGCCGCGCGGCTGCGTGACGAGATCAAGGAGCTCAAGCGCGAGCTGCGCGACATGCGCGAGGCGGGGGTCAAGTAGGGCATATGCCATCTGACCTGGGCGAATGGTTTACCTTCGGGTGGGCAGCGTCCAGGGTATGAACAAGACGATCGTTGGGGCCCTGGTCGGCGCGACGGTGCTCGCGGGGGGTTGCGGCACCGTGCTCCGGGAGGTCGAGCGGCTGTCCGTCCAGTCGTCGCCGACCCTGGGCACGCCCACGGCCATCACGCCGACGGCCGGTCCCACCGGCTCGCCGTCCGGCAGCCCGGGTGCCGGAGACCTGAAGCAGGCCGCCCAGGCGGCCCTGGCCGCGGTGCCCGGTTCCACGCTCATCTCCATCGAGACCGAGCAGGACGGCCGGATCTGGGAAGTGCAGGTCGTCGGGAAGGACGGGACCGAGCACCAGATGGACGTGGAGTCGGGCAAGGTCGTCAGCGGCCCCACGACGGAGGAAGAGGACGCGGAGGACAAGGCCAAGCACCGGGAACGGGTGGCCGCGGCCACGCTCGACTACGCGCAGGCGGCCGACAAGATCGCGGCCACGGTGCCGGAAGGGCGGGTCACCGAGCTGAACCTGGACATGGAGCAGGGCAAGACCGTGTGGGAGTCGGACGTGGTCACGCCCGACGGCACCAAGCACGAGGTGGTCCTCGACGCCGCCACGGGCACGGTCACCGGGAACAACGGCGCCACCTCGTGACGCCCGCGGGCCGGGGGCCCTCCAGCGGGGGCCTCCGGCCCGCTGTTGCGCCGACATCGGCCCCACCCGACCACGGGCTCAGGGGCTCAGGGGCTCAGGGCTCAGGGGAACAGGGTGAGGAGAGTCCGGGCGAACGCCTCGGGGTTGTCCAGCATGATGTTGTGCCCCGACTCCGGGATGCCCAGCACCTGGACACCCGCCGCGCGCAGCTCCTCGGCCCCGGCGGGCTCGTCGCCCTCCGGATACAGGTAGGCGCGCGGGATCGGCAGGCCGACCAGCAGCTCCCGCGTGGTGGGCGTGGTGCTCGCGGCCAGGCTGACCGCCGTACGGTGCAGGCCGCGCAGGTCCGCCAGGCGCATCGTGGACCACCAGTGCGGGCCCACCCGCTCGCGCACGTCCTTCCAGCCGCCCGCCACGAACTCCTCCTCGCCGTAGGAGGCGATCCCGGTGCTGCCCGGCTGGGCGGGCGTCGGGGGGTAGGGGTCGAGGTTGGCGTCCACCAGGATCAGGTCGGCGACCAGCTCGGCGTGGCGGGCGGCCAGGACCGTGGCCACCGCCCCGCCCATACTGTGCGCGATCACCGCCGCGCCGGCCACCCCGGCCTTGCGCATGGCCTCGGCCAGGGCGCCGGCGTGGGCCTCCAGCGTGTACGAGAAGTCCTGCGGGCGATCGCTGATGCCGAACCCGAGCAGGTCGATCAGGAGCGAGCGGTGCCGCGGCAGCAGGGGATGGGCCGCGACCTCCGCGTAGTAGGGGGCCGAGGTGGCGCCGAGGCCGTGAACGTAGACGCGGGCCGGATCCGCGCCCGGCAGCTCCACCCAGCGCATGCGAGCGCCGCTGGGATGAACGATGGCATCGTGCATGGCGGGCCTCCTTGTATATCGGCACCAATATATATCGGCTCCGAGGTATACTGAAGTCATGTTGGAGCTGGCGATACTCGGGTTCCTCAGGGATCAGCCGTTACACGGATATGACCTGCGCCGGAGGGTGGCGGCCCTGATGGGGCACGTACGCCCGGTGGCCGACGGGACGCTCTACCCCGCGATCAAGCGCATGGCCACGTCCGGCTGGCTGACCCGGAAGGACGAGCCGGGCAAGGCCGCCGCACCACGGCGCATGCTCTACCTGACCGCGGAGGGGTGCGCGGAGCTGGAACGACGGCTGCGCGAGCCGGACGAGCTCGACATCAGCGACGAGAACCGGTGGTTCGCGCTGCTGGCCTTCCTGCGCCACCTGGACGAGCCCAAGGACCAGGCGGCGGTGCTGCGCCGGCGGCTGGCGTTCCTGGAGGAGCCGACGAGCTTCTTCTACGACGGGGACCGGCCGATGGGGGCCGCGGAGTTCGGCGACCCGTTCCGGCAGGGTCTGCTGACCATCGCCCACGCGACCAGCCAGGCCGAGCTGGCGTGGCTGCACGCGACTATCGAGTCCCTGGAGTCGGGCGCCCACCCGGGAGAGGCCGCCTGCTAGGCCAGCGCCTGAGCCCGGCATCCCGGCATCCCGGCATCCCGACCCCCGACCTCCCGACCTCCGACCTCCGGCGCCCCGCCCTCGGCGCCCGGCGTGCCGCGGCCGGGCGCCTCGCGTCCATGTGCGCTCGGGTTGCCAGGTGACGCGCCGGGGGACTCGCGCTCTGGGGGTGGCGTTCGCGGGTGCCGGAGTACGAGGGTCCGGGGGGTGGGGGCGTGGGCTAGTCGGTTAGGCGGGCTTCGTGGCGGAGGAGGGTGGCGAGGGTGTCGGGGGCGGCGGTGGGGTGGCCCTTGGCGGCGAACCAGGTGGCGACATTGCGGGCGTCGCGGTCGAGGAAGGACGGGCCGGCCGGGTGCGCGATCACGTCCACGATCTGCGGCAGGTCGATGATCACCAGCCTGCCGTCGTGGACCAGCAGGTTGTACGGCGACAGGTCCCCGTGGGCGAGACCCTCGCGGGCCAGCGTGACCATGGCCGCCACGAGCTGCTCCCACAGGGAGTCGAGCCCGTCCGACACCTGCGCCAGCCGCGGCGCCGCGTACCCGTCCGGGGTGCCGATGAACTCCTGGAGGATCTCCGTACCGACGATCTGCACCGGGTACGGCACGGGAACCCCCAGCTCCCACAACCGGCACAGCGCGGAGAACTCGGCCACCGCCCACTGCCCCGCGATGGCCTGCCGGCCGAAGGCGGTGCGGTTGGCCATGGCCCGGTTCATGCGGTTGTCGTGGGTCCGGCGGCCCTCCAGGTAGCCGGAGTCGCGGTGGAACAGGCGGTGCTCGGAGGACGCGGTAGCGCTTGGCGGCCAGCAGGCACACCCGGTCCGTGCCGGTACGCCGCGGGAGATCAGGTGGACGTCGGCTTCCTTGCCGGTCTTGAGCACGCCGTGCTCGGTGTCCACGGCGGCCAGCTCGGTGACCAGCCAGTCAGGGTGGGGCCGCGGCCCCTTCTCCGTCGGCGTGCTCTGGTCCCAGGTGGACCAGCGATCGCCTTCAGAGGGGCCGTCGAAGGTGTCGGGGACGGCGGTGGTCTCGAGCCATTCGACGTCGTCGGCGTCGAGGGCGTGCTTGCCACGGCGGCGGTGTTGCGAGTGCTTCGGCACGGTGGGAGAGCTCCAGGTCTGAGACCCACCGGCGCGCCGGATCAGGCCGGCGGGCTCCCGGTGGGAAGGCATGAGGACGCGGGGAACGGCACGCGAACAGTCGTCATCACGGTCTCACCCTCCCTTCGGCAGCGATCGGCTCGGTGCCCGAGTATGCCGATCACGCGGGCACCGGTGCAACCGGATTTACCGGCGGAAATTGCGGTGCGCCGCCTGGTGGCCGCCTTGTACGGTGCGCCCATGCGACGATGCGGCGAGTGCGCCCACTGGGAGCCCGCCGGCGCGCCGGACTGCGCCCGGTGTGCCGGGCTGGTGGACGAGATCGTGGAGGGGGGCTGGCGCGACTTCCTGACGCGCGAGTTCGGCACCCGCGAGCCGTCCGACGAGCGCCTGATCGCCGAGATGGTCGTCGACGAGCCGGACAAGCATCCGTGGCGCGTGGTCGACGCCGCCTACGACCGCCTGACCTGCCCGGAGTGCGGCGGCCGGCTCAGCAGGGGCCCGGCCGGCTGTGCCCCCTGCGACCTGGCCAACGGCTTCCGCTACAGCGCCATCGAGATCGACCGCCCGGCCGTGCCGCCGGGCAACGAGCACGCGTTGCGGGTCAACGTGTCGGTGGCCCGCCGCCCCTCCGGCATATCGGCCTCGGAGGTGCTTCTGCGGCGTCTGTTCCTGCCCGTTCTCGTCGAGGGCGGCCTTCCGACGACGGCGCAGGCGCAGGCCGTCAAGGCGATGGCGAACAACGGTGCCACGGAGGCGGAGCTCGCCGCGGTCATCTACCGGGATCGGGACACCGGCTGATGCCGGGAGGCCGCCGACGTCACCGGCCGGCCTGGCGTACGTGCGGGCGCGGCCGGGCGGACCCGCCGGGCCGGAGCACCGGCGCCGCTACTTGCGGGTCTGGTTGAAGCGCAGCATGTTGCCGGAGGGGTCGCGGAAGGCGCAGTCGCGGACACCGTACGGCTGGTCGACCGGCTCCTGCAGCACCTCGCCACCCGCCGCCTGGATGCGCCGGAAGGTGGCGTCGCAGTCGTCGGTCTCGAAGATGACGCCGCGCAGCAGGCCCTTGGCCAGCAGCTCCGCCATGGCCTCCTTGTCGGCGGGGGAGGCGTTCGGGTCGGCGAGGGGTGGTTCGAGGACGATGTTCACGTCCGGTTGCGACGGCGAGCCGACCGTCACCCAGCGCATCCCCTCGAACCCGACGTCGGCGCGCACTTCCATGCCGAGAACGTCCCGGTAGAAGGCGATCGCCTTGTCGTGGTCGTCGACGGCGATGAAGCACTGTTGCAGCTTGATGTCCATGGGTTTCACGCTATCGGCGGCGAGCCGGATTTTGCTGCTCCATTCCTGACGGGTCGCGTGTAGATCTTGGCGACGCAGGCCGGGATGGCGGCGCCGTCGTCATGGTTGCGGGCACGGTACGCGCTCGGGCTCTCGCCGACCAGCTCGGTGAACCGCGAGCTGAACGACCCCAGCGAGGTACAGCCGACCTCGAAGCAGACCTCCGTCACCGACAGGTCGCCCCGCCGCAGCAGCGCCTTGGCCCGCTCGATCCGGCGGGTCATCAGGTAGCTGTAGGGCGTCTCCCCGAAGGCGGCGCGGAAGCTGCGGGAGAAGTGGCCCGGCGACATGAGGGCCACGCTCGCCAGCGCCGGGACGTCGAGCGGCTGGGCGTAGTCGCGGTCCATCGTGTCGCGCGCCCGGCGCAACCGGACCAGGTCGTCCAGCGTCGTCACGTGACCACCGTCCCACAACGCCGGCCGCCATCGCCGTGGCCCTGTCGTCCGTGAGCGCGCCGTCCGGGAACACACCGTCCCAGAGCGCGCCGTCCGAGAGCGCGCCTTCCGGAAGCCCCCCGTCCGCGAGAACGGGGTGCCGAGGGCGCACGATTCGTCACAGCGGGCATCGACATCACGATCTATGGTCAGGGGAGGTCCCTGCGCTCCTCCATCGTACGGCGGTAGAGCTCGTCGATCTCGTCCAGCGGGTCAGGGGCGCGGCGGCGGGCCTCGATCTCCAGGTCCGTGCGGGAGTGGAGGTCGGCGATGCCCGTCGCGGTGTGCTGCACCTGGTCGCCGAGGAGGTCGGCGCGGATGCGCGCGCACATCGCCGTCAGCTTGGCCTGGTGCTCCCTGAGCCGGTCGAGGGTGGCGTGGTCGACGTAGGGGGACAGGCGGCGCTGCTGGGCGTACATGCCGAGCTGCCCGTCGTGCACGTCGGCCTGGGCCGTCAGGTCGGCCAGCAGCCGCGGCAGCTCGCCCAGGCCCCAGCCCTGGCGCTGGGCCTGCTCGACGGCCTGCCGGGTGAGGGACACCTCGCGGCGCAGGTCGAGCCGCAGGCGCTCGACCTCGGCGGCGTCTCCGGTGCCCATCGCGTTGACGTGCGTGGTGAGCCGGGTGGTGGCCTGTTTGGCCTTCACCGCGGCCTTCTTGCCCAGCTTGACCAGCACATAGATCCCCACGCCGCCCAAGAGCAGGAGGAAAGCCAGGATCACCAGCACGATGACCAGGAATTCGCCGATCTTCGCCACCCCCACTCGCCGTCGATGCCTTGAAGGATAGTCCGCCGGAGCGGTTCCGGCGCGCATGCCCAAGCAAGCCCTTGATCGGACCTGGGCGCTGTGTTTCAGTTCACATGTTCGCAGAACACCCCGGAAAGGGCGTACATGGTGCTTGACGGCAAGGTTGTGATCATCACGGGCGGCGCCAGGGGGATGGGAGCGGCCACCGCCCGGCGCTGCGCCGCGGCGGGGGCCCGGGTCGTGGTCACCGACGTGCTGGTGGAGGAGGGTACGGCCACCGCCAAGGAGCTGGACGCCCGCTTCATCGCGCACGACGTGACGAGCCAGGACGCGTGGGCGGCGGTGGTCGCCGAGACCGTGGAGGAGTACGGGCGGCTCGACGGCCTGGTGAACAACGCCGGCATCGCCACCATGCTGACCATCGAGCAGCAGCCGCTGGAGGAGTTCGAGCGCGTGCTCCAGGTGAACCTGGTCGGCACCTTCCTGGGCCTCAAGGCCGTGGTCGGGCCGATGCGCCGGTCGGGCGGCGGGGCCGTGGTGAACCTGTCGTCGGTCGCCGGGCTGTTCGCCCTGCCGGCGACCGGCGGCTACGGGGCCTCGAAGTGGGGCGTGCGCGGGCTGACGAAGATCGCGGCGCTGGAGTTCGGGCGGGACCGCATCCGGGTCAACTCCGTACATCCCGGAATGATCGTCACCCCGATGACGCAGTCGCTCGGAGCCGTGTCGGGCGAGGGCACCTTCTCCCTCGCCCCCGCCGGGCGCTGGGGCGAGCCGGAGGAGGTGGCGGCGGCGATCGTGTTCCTGCTGTCGGACGCCGCCTCGTACGTCACCGGCGCCGAGCTGGCCATCGACGGCGGCTGGACGGCGGGCGAGGGCTCGCTGCTGCCCCCGCCGCCGGCCCCCGAGGGGAGCGCGGGATAGATGCCGTACGCGGAGGTGGGCGCGGACGTCAGGCTCTTCTACACCGACGACCACGGTACGGGCGCGGGTGACGGGCCGCCGCTGCTTCTCGTGCACGGCTGGGGCACCGACTCGCACCAGTGGTCCTGGCACATCGACGCGCTCGCCGCCCGGCACCGGGTGATCGCCGTGGACCTGCGCGGCCACGGCTACTCCTCGGTCCCCGAGACCGGCAACACCCCGCGCATGATGGCCGAGGACCTGCACGCCCTGCTCGGCCACCTCGACCTCCCCCAGGTGGTCGCCGTCGGGCACTCCATGGGCGGCCAGGTGGTGTCCATCCTCGCCGTCGAGCACCCTGAACGGGTGCGCGCGCTGGTCACCCTCGACCCCGGCTACGGCATGACGGACCGGATCGCCGGCGGCTTCCCCCAGATGATCGCGGCCCTGCGCGGCCCGCACGCCCACGCCGCCGCCGAGCAGATCGACGAATGGTGCACGAACGCCGCCACCCCCGCCGTCATCAGGCGCTGGCACAAGCGCAGGCTCCACGGCATGCCGCCGCACGTCCTGGTCCAGGCGTTCGAGGCCATGTTCACCGCCCCCGGCGCCATCGGGGTGCGCCCGGTCAGCGACGACTACCTGGCCCGCCGGCGGTGCCCGGTGCTGTCGATCTGGGCCGACCCGGGACGGGCCGCCTGGGAGGCGGGGCTGCTCAAGGACCCCGAGTCCAAGGTGGTGTGCTGGGAGGGGTCGAGCCACCGGCTGCACGAGGAGCGGCCGGCCGAGTTCGTGCAGGTCCTGGAGGGCTGGCTGGGCAGGTTGGACAGGTTGTGAAGGGCCCGGCGGCCGAACGGCCGCCGGGCGCCAACCGCGTGAGCGTGCCAGGGTTGGGGGCCACGTAGACGCTCACACGTCTTTTCGTTACCTGTTGTTCGCTTCCCGGGCCCAACCGTAGGGGCGGCGCGGGCGGCGGCGGATCAGCCCGGAGGCGGATGGCGGGTCAGCCTGGAGGGTGACCCCTGGCCGCCCTCCTGCGCGCCCGGAAGCGGCGTACCCGCCTGATCAGCCACCACGCCAGCACCGCGAGCAGCAGCAACGCGACGATCACCAGCACGGGCGCGAACAGCGCGATCAGGCTCATGCCGAGCGCTCCCGCGTCCTCGGCCGTGCTGACGACCGGCGCCCCGACACCAGCCGTGCCCGCGTTGATCACCGGGCGGGCGGTGGCCTTGATCGCGTGCACGGCCAGCGCCACCACGATCCCCAGCAGCCAGCCGGCCCACGGGTGCTCGGTCATCCACGTCGAGTTCTCGAACTCGGCGGCGGCGTTCGTGGCCGAGAAGACCACCCCGCCCGAGGCCGGGCGCACCACGGTCTGGATGGCGTCGTTGACGCTGTCGACGGCGGGCACCTTGTCCAGGACCATCTCGGCGATCAGCAGCACCGCGAGCACGGCGAGCACGCCCCAGTTCGACAGCCAGGAGTAGCCGTCGGGCAGTCGCACGGTGTCGGTGAGGTTCGCGAGCACGCCCACGACCAGGAGCGGGATGTACGCGTTCAGCCCGGCGGCCGTGGACAGGCCCAGACCGGTCAATGCGGCGAGCATGCCCCTAGTCTGCCCGGGCCGCCTCGTCCATGAGGCCCGCCAGACCGGAAGAGGTGAACTCGGCCACCGCCCGCTCGTACTTCTCCATGCCCCACGACCAGAAGTCGAAGTCGATGGTGTCGTTCGCGCCGTCCTGGATGGAGGCCCAGAGGGTCCAGCCGTATTTGGACATGAGGCCGAGCAGGCGCGCCCGGGCGATCTTGTGGCGGAGCCGGCGGCCGTAGTAGGCGGTGACGAGCTCCTCCAGGTGGTCGAGCGGCAGGTCGGACTCGCTCCAGATGTTGCCGAGCTCGAAGCAGGCGTCGTTGTTGCCGGCGTACTCGTAGTCGATCAGCCACAGGCGCTCACCGTCGTCGAGGATGTTGCCGGGCAGCAGGTCGTTGTTGCAGGGGACCGTCCCCTCGTCCCGGACGGCCAGGCACTTGCGCAGGTCGGCGACGACGGGCAGGAAGTCCAGATAGCGCGGCGGCAGCCGGAAGCCCCGCTCGCGCACGATCTCCAGATAGCGCCGCTGCACCTCGAACATGTCGAAGTCGCTGACGAACCGGGGCCCGGCGTGCAGCCGGCGGCAGGCCCGCGCCACCCGCGGCAGGTTCGCCGGGTCGTGCAGGTCGGCCTCCGTGAACGTACGCCCCGGCAGGTATCCCACCACCAGCACCCCGAGCCCGGGCAGGTAGTCGTGCACCGGCGCCCCGACCCCGGCGCGCGCCGCCGCGATGGAGTTGGCGTGCTCGGCGTCCCGGTCGATGGCCAGCAGGGCGCCGTCGCTGGCCGACACGCGCACCACGTACGTGCCAGAAGGGGTGGTGACCTTGTAGTTGTGGTTGGTGAGCCCGCCGGGCAGCTCCGCCACGGAGCGCGGCAGGCCGGACAGCAGCGGGATGCGATCGAGGACCTCGGGCGCGGCCATGCTCGATGCTAGGCGCCACCGGCCTAAACGGTCTAGACCTTTTGCGGCGTGCCGGTTAGCCTCGCGGGCATGAGCGACTCGGCCCGGATCGTGATCATCGGCGGCGGGGTGGGCGGCGCGTCCGTCGCCTACCACCTCACCCAACTCGGCGAACGCGATGTCGTCCTGCTGGAGCGGGACGAGCTCACCAGCGGCTCCACCTTCCACTCCGCCGGGCTCGTCGGGCAGCTGCGCGCCGACCCCACGCTGACCAGGATGAACCAGTACTCGGTCGAGCTCTACCGCACCCTGGACGCCGGGTGGACGGAGTGCGGCGGCATAAAGCTGGCCGCCACGCCCGAGCGGATGGCGGAGATCCGCCGGCAGATCGGCTGGGCGCGCACGTTCGGGCTGCCGCTGGAGGAGATCTCGGTGGCCGAGGCGGTGGAGCTGTTCCCGCTCATGGACCCGGCGGGGGTGGTGGGGGCGGCGTACCTGCCGACGGACGGGCAGGTGGACCCCTCCCAGCTGTGCTACGCCCTGGCCGCGCGCGCCCGCGAGGGCGGGGCGAGGCTGCGCACCCGCACCCGGGTGCTCGGGATCAAGGTGGCGAACGGCCGGGTCACCGGGGTCAGCACCGACCAGGGCGACATCGACTGCGAGATCGTGGTCAACTGCGGCGGCATGTTCGCGGCCGAGATCGGCCGCATGGCCGGGGTACGCGTCCCGATCGTGCCCATGTCGCACCAGTACGTGGTGACCGACGCCTTCCACGACCACACCGGCCTGCCCACCCTGCGCGACCCCGACCTGCTCGTCTACTACCGGCAGGAGGTGCAGGGCCTGGTCATGGGCGGCTACGAGCGCACCTGCGCCCCCTGGACGGCCGGGCCGAACTCCTTCGACGCCGTCCCGCCCGACTTCAACGGCCGTCTGCTCGCCGAGGACTGGCCCAGATTTGAGGAAATTTCCGACAACTCCAGGGTGCGGGTGCCCGCGATGGCCGACGTCGGCATCCGCAAGCTGATCAACGGGCCGGAGGCGTTCACCCCGGACAACGAGTTCTGCCTGGGGGAGACGGAGGTGGGCGGGTTCTTCGTCGCCGCCGGGTTCTGCGCGCACGGCATCGCGGGCGCGGGCGGCATCGGCCGGATCATGGCCGAGTGGATCGTCGAGGGCGAGCCCAGCATGGACGTCTGGCACATGGACATCCGCCGGTTCGGCCGCCAGTACCGCTCGCCGTCGTACACGATCAAGCGGGCCGTCGAGAACTACGAGACCTACTACGACATCCACTACCCCGGCCACGAGCGGTCGGCGGGCCGGCCGCTGCGGGTCTCGCCCGCCTACACCTGGCACGCCGCCCACGGAGCCGTCTTCGGGGAGAAGTCCGGGTGGGAGCGGGTCAACCACTACGCCGCCAACGAGGGGGACGGCCAGGACGAGCGGCCGCGGGGCTGGGCCGGGCGGGCCTGGTCGCCCGCGATCGGGGTCGAGCACCGGGCCACGCGCACGACGGCGGGGCTGTTCGACGAGAGCTCGTTCGCCAAGATCGAGGTCACCGGTCCGGACGCCGCCGCGCTGCTGGAGTGGGTGTGCGACAACCGGGTCGCCCGGCAGGTCGGCGCCGTCACCTACACGCAGGCGCTCAACCGGCGCGGCGGCATCGAGTGCGACTTCACCGTCACCCGGCGCGGCGAGGAGGAGTTCCTCGTCGTCACGGGCACCGCGTTCGGCTCCCACGACCTCGGCTGGCTGCGCAAGCAGGCCGCGCTCACCGGTTCGAAGGCCAGGATCGCCGACGTGACCGGCCAGTACGCCTGCTTCGCCCTGTGGGGACCGCGCGCCCGCGACGTCCTGGCCGAATTGACGCCCGACCCGCTGGACTTCCCGTTCATGTCGTCACGGGAGCTCACCGTGGGGGACGTGCCGGTGCTGGCGCTGCGGGTGACGTTCGTGGGGGAGCACGGGTGGGAGCTCTACTGCTCCAGCGAGTACGGCCTCGGGCTCTGGCAGGCGCTGTGGCGGGCCGGCCGGCCGCACGGGCTGGTGGCGGGCGGCTACCGGGCCATCGACAGCCTCAGGCTGGAGAAGGGCTACCGGGTGTGGGGCGCGGACCTCGGGCCCGAGACGACGCCGTACGAGGCGGGGCTGGGCTTCTGCGTCAAGCCCGACAAGGAGTTCCTGGGCAGGGACGCCCTGGATCCCGCGCCCGAACGGCGGCTGCGGTGCGTGACGCTGCACGACCCGGCGGCGGTCGCGCTCGGCAACGAGCCCGTGCGGCTCGACGGGCGGACGGTGGCCCGGGTCACCTCGGGCGGCTACGGCTACACCGCCCGGCGCTCCATCGCCTACGCCTACCTGCCGGTCGAGCCGGGCGCCGACGTGGAGATCGAGATCGAGGGCGTCTGGGTGCCGGGTACCGTGTTCAAGGAGCCGCTGGTCCCGTGACGCCGCTGCGTACCGAGATCCGGACCCGGTCGGGGCGGAACAGGTCGAGGGCGTACTCCACCGGCGTGCCGTCGCCGGCGAAGGCGGTGCGCTCGATCCGCATGAGCGGCGTGCCGGGCTCGATGCCCAGCTCGGCGGCCTCGGCCGGCCGGGCGGTCACCGGGTCGAGGTGCTCGACCGCCGTGCGCGGCTCCAGGTCGTAGCGGGCGGCCAGCAGGGCGTAGAGCGAGCCGGTCAGGTCCTGGCCGAGCAGGCCGGGCAGGTCGGGGAAGTAGGAGCGTTCGAGCGCCACGGGGGAGCGGCCCGCCGAGCGCACCCGGGCCACCTCGTGCACCGGCGAGCCCGGCTCGACGCGCAGCGCCCTGGCCGCGGCCGCGGGCGCGGGCACGGTCGCGGCCCGCAAGATCCGCGCCTCGGCCCGCAGGTGGGAGCGGCGCATCTGCTCGGTGAACCCGGCCAGCCCGGTCAGGTCGCACTCGATGCGCGGCTCGGCCACGAACGCGCCGCCCGACCTGCCGGGCACCCGCAGCAGCACGCCGTCGCGCTCCAGCGTGGACAGCGCCTGCCTGAGCGTCATCCTGCTCACGCCGAGCCGCCCGGCCAGCTCCCGCTCGCCGGGCAGCCGGTCGCCCGGCGCCAGCTCGCCGCCGGCGATCGACTCCAGCAGCCACCGCTCGATCTGCACGTGCGCGGGGACGCCGGTGCCACGCTCCAGCTCAGGCGGGTTCCCGACCACACGCGCAGGCTACCGGCCCGGTGAGCCACTCCGACAGGCGCCGCGGCAGGTCACTCCGACAGGCGCCGGAGCCGCTCCACCGCCTCGCCGAACTCGCCGATCAGGTCGTAGACCACGTCCTTGGCCGGCCTGACCTGGTCGAGCTGGCCCACGACCTGCCCCACGAAGTAGTTGGCCAGCTCCACGGCGCCCGGCTCGCCCTTCTCCGCCGCCGCCACGATGCGGGCCATCGCCCCCTCGGCCACCAGCATCTGCAGCGGCATGCCCAGCGGTCCCGGGCTCTCCTGGCCGGAGTCCCATTCCTCGGTCCAGGCCGACTTGAGCTGCCGGGCCGGCTTGCCCGTACGGGACCGCGACCGGACCGTGTCCAGCGACGAGGCCGCCAGCATCTTGCGCTTGACCGCGGGCGAGGTCTCGGCCTCCTCGGTCGTGAGCCAGACCGAGCCGCACCACACGCCCTCCGCGCCGAGCGCCATGGCCGCCGCCATCTGCCGCCCGGACGCGATCCCGCCCGCCGCCAGCACCGGGACCGGGGCGACCGCGTCCACGACCTGCGGCACCAGCACCATCGTGGAGATCTCGCCGGTGTGCCCGCCCGCCTCGGTGCCCTGCGCCACGATGAGGTCCGCGCCCGCCGCCACCTGCCTGCGGGCGTGCTCGACCGTGCCGACCAGCGCGGCCACCGGCACGCCCGCCTCCCTGGCCCGGGTCACCATCTCCGGCGGGGGCGGCCCCAGGGCGCTGGCGATCAGCCCGATCCGGTGCTTGAGCGCCACGTCGATCAGCCCCGTCGCCCCGCTCGCCGTCACGCGCCGGCCGAGCTCGTCCGCCGCCGCCGTCAGCGGCTGCCCGGGGGCGCTCACGCCGTACTTGGCCAGCAGGTGCGTGACGAAGTCCCGGTGCCGGTCCGGGACGGAGTCCATGAGGTGCGCGCGCCGGTCGAGCGCGGAGGCGTCGATCTTCCCCGGTACGAGCACGTCCACGCCGTACGGCCGGCCGCCCACCCGCGCGTCCAGCCAGGTCAGTTCCGTGTCGAGCTGGTCGGGTGAGTACGCCACCGCGCCCAGCACCCCGAACCCGCCCGCGTTCGTGACTGCGGCCACCACGTCGCGGCAGTGGCTGAAGGCGAACAGCGGGAACTCGATCCCCAAACGCTCACATATGGCGGTCCGCATGACCCGACGCTAACGGTCAGAACCTTGTTCGGTCCATCCCTGTCCGGCAAGCCGTCTCAGGTGGCCGCGTCCGCCGCGCCGGGCGGGGGCCGTCTCAGGTGGCCGCGTCCATCGCGACGGGCGCGTGCCAGCCCAGCTCGGGCGTGTAGCCGCGGACCCGCCTGGCCGGCACCCCGGCGACCACGCTGTGGTCGGGGAACGTGCCGCGCACCACCGCCCCGCCCGCCACGACGCACTGCCGGCCCAGCGTGGTGCCCGGCAGGATGATGGCGCCCGCGCCCAGCCACGAGCCGGAGCCGATGGCGACCGGGCTGTTGCGCGGCCACTGCCTGCCGATCGGGATGTCCGGGTCGTCGTAGACGTGGTTCTGGTCCGTGATGTACACGTACGGGCCGGTGAAGACGTCGTCGCCGATGTCGATCGACTGGTGGGCCACGATGTGCGAGCCCCTGCCGATCGAGCAGCTCCCGCCGATGCGCAGGATGGAGGAGGGGCCGAGGTCCGGGCCCGGCATCATGCCGCACGAGAGCGACACCCGCTCGCCGATGAGCGTGTGTTCGCCGATCTCGATCCACTGCTCGCCGAAGATCGCGCCAGGAGGGAAGGCGATGCTGACCCCGTCGCCGAGCCGGCGGAACCGGTAACCGGCGGGAGCGGCCGGAGTGATCGCACCGGCGTGCCGGATCGCCGTGTAGGCACGGTGAATCAATGTGCCCAAAGCCCGACGTACTAGTGACATAAGCACCAAAGTTACCGCTAGGTCATGCCGTTCGGGCATGTGAGGGGCGTTGTTTGATATCCTGAGAGCCCGTGGACACTTCGACCACACCTCGAGCCACGGGAGCCCCTTTGCGCAGCGCATCGCAAACCAAGCATCTGTTCGTCACCGGCGGTGTCGCCTCCAGTCTCGGCAAGGGGCTCACGGCATCCAGCCTCGGTCGCCTGCTCAAAGGGCGCGGTCTCAGGGTCACCATGCAGAAGCTCGACCCTTACCTCAATGTCGACCCCGGCACCATGAACCCGTTCCAGCACGGCGAGGTGTTCGTCACCGACGACGGTGCCGAGACCGACCTCGACGTCGGCCACTACGAGCGGTTCCTCGACACCCACCTGCACGGCTCGGCCAACGTGACCACCGGGCAGGTCTACTCCAACGTCATCGCCAAGGAGCGGCGGGGCGAATACCTGGGCGACACCGTCCAGGTCATCCCGCACATCACCAACGAGATCAAGGACCGGATCCGGGGCATGGCCGGTCCTGACGTGGACGTGGTCATCACCGAGGTCGGCGGCACGGTGGGCGACATCGAGTCGCTGCCCTTCCTGGAGGCCGTGCGGCAGATCAGGCACGAGGTCGGGCGCGACAACGTGTTCTTCCTGCACGTCTCCCTGCTGCCGTACATCGGGCCGTCCGGGGAGCTCAAGACCAAGCCGACCCAGCACAGCGTGGCGGCGCTGCGCAGCATCGGCATCCAGCCGGACGCGATCGTGCTGCGGTCCGACCGGCCCGTGCAGACGGCGATCAAGCGCAAGATCAGCCTGATGTGCGACGTCGACGAGGACGCCGTCGTCTCCGCCGTGGACGCCGCCTCGATCTACGACATCCCGAAGGTGCTCCACACCGAGGGGCTCGACGCCTACGTGGTGCGCCGGCTCGGCCTGCCCTTCCGCGACGTGGACTGGAAGGAGTGGGAGCAGCTCCTGCGCCGGGTGCACCGGCCGGCGAAGGAGGTCACCATCGCGCTGGTCGGGAAATACATCGACCTGCCGGACGCGTACCTGTCGGTCACCGAGGCGCTGCGCGCCGGCGGGTTCGCCAACGACGCGCGCGTCAACATCCGCTGGGTCAAGAGCGACGACTGCGAGACCCCCGACGGCGCCGAGCGCGAGCTCGACGGCGTGGACGGCGTGCTGATCCCCGGCGGCTTCGGCGTACGCGGCATCGAGGGCAAGATCGGCGCCATCCGCCACGCCCGGGAGGGCAAGATCCCGCTGCTCGGCATCTGCCTCGGCATGCAGGGCATGGTCATCGAGGCCGCCCGCAACATGGCCGGCATCGAGGACGCCAACTCCGCCGAGTTCGACCCCGACACCAAGCACCCCGTCATCTCCACCATGGCCGACCAGGAGGACGTCGTCGCCGGCGAGCGCGACATGGGCGGCACGATGCGCCTGGGCAGCTACACCGCCAAGCTCGGCGAGGGCACCCTCGCCCGGCACCTCTACGGCGGCAAGGCCAAGGCCGACGAGCGCCACCGCCACCGCTACGAGGTCAACAACGCCTACCGCGAGCGGCTCGAGAAGGTCGGGCTGGTCTTCTCCGGCCTGTCGCCCGACGGCCGCCTGGTCGAATACACCGAGCTGCCCGTCGACGTCCACCCCTTCTTCATCGGCACCCAGGCGCACCCCGAGTTCCGCTCCCGCCCCACGAGGGCCAACCCGATGTTCAAGGGTCTCGTCAGCGCCGCCCTGGCCTACGCCGACAGCCGCGTGAGCGCCAAGGTGGGGCCGTGAGGATCGAAGACACGCCCGAGGCGTGGGACGTGGTCGAATCGAGACCTCGGTTCAAGGGCCACATCATCGACGTGGTCACCGACACCGTCAGGATGCCGCGTGACGAGGTCGCCGAGCGCGACTACGTCGTGCACCCCGGAGCCGTCGCCGTGCTCGCGCTCGACGACCGCGACCGGGTCCTGATGATCAGGCAGTACCGCCATCCCACCCGCCACCTGATGTGGGAGCTGCCGGCCGGGATCCGCGACGTGGCGGGCGAACCGCTCGTCACCACCGCCGCCCGCGAGCTCGCCGAGGAGGCCGGATACCGCGCCGACACGTGGCACACGCTGGTCGATCTGCGCTCCTCGCCGGGCATGACCGACGAGCGCGTACGCGTGTTCCTCGCCCGCGGCCTGACCAGGATCCCCGACGCGGAGAACGGCTTCGTGCACCGGCACGAGGAGATCGACATGCCGGTCGAATGGGTCCCTCTGGCCGACGCGGTCGAGAAGGCACTCATGGGAATGATCCACAATTCCTCGACCGTGGCCGGTATCCTCGCCGCATATGCGGCTTCGGTTGAGGGGTTGGCCCTGTTGCGCCCCGCCGACGCCCCGGAGGCGTGACGGAAGGACCAGTTCGTGGAGGCAGTGCTCTCCAGCTACCTCGCCCATCTGGCGGTGGAACGGGGCCTGGCTGCCAACACGCTCGCGTCCTACCGTCGTGACCTTTGCCGATACTTCGAGCACCTCCAGGCGCGCGGGCGCCTGGAGCTCGACGAGGTGGGGGAGGCCGACGTGCTGGCCTTCCTCGCCGCGCTGCGCGAGGGCGACGGGGAACACCCCGCGCTCGTCGCCAGCTCCGCCGCCCGCGCCGTCTCCGCCGTACGCGGGCTGCACCGTTTCGCCCTGCGCGAAGGCGTCACGGCCCACGACCCCGCCCACGAGGTACGCCCGCCGCGACAGCTCCGCAGGCTCCCCAAGCCCATCGGCGTGGACGAGGTCGAGCGCCTCATCGCCGCCTCCGGCCCCGACGGCGCCCCCCTCACGCTGCGCAACCGCGCCCTGCTGGAGGTCCTGTACGGCACCGGCGCCCGCATCTCCGAGGCCGTCGGGCTGGCCGTGGACGATCTGGAGGACGACCAGGTGCGGCTGCGGGGCAAGGGCGCCCGTACGCGGGTGGTGCCGCTGGGGCGCTATGCCCGGTCGGCGCTGGACGCGTACCTCGTGCGGGCCCGGCCCGGCCTGCTCGCCCACGGCCGCGGCACCCCCGCGGTCTTCCTCAACGCCCGCGGCGGGCGGCTGACCAGGCAGGGAGCCTGGGAGGTGCTCCAGGCCGCCGCCGAACGCGCCGGACTCGACGGGATAAGCCCGCACGTACTCCGGCATTCCTTCGCAACTCACCTTTTGGACGGCGGGGCGGACGTTAGGGTGGTTCAGGAGTTGCTCGGCCACGCCTCTGTGACGACCACTCAGGTCTACACGCTGGTGACGGTCGACAAGCTCCGCGAGGTCTATGCCGCCGCGCATCCGCGTGCCCGGCAGTGATCTATAGTCTTTTGGGACGTGCGCCGCCCTCGGCGTGCCGCCTTGCCGCGTTAAGTGGTGACGCCATAGTGTCCGTCCGGACGGTCCGGTTCGGGATCGTCAGGGAGGTTCGAGCTGGTGACTGTGACGACCAAGGGTTCGACCCCGGGGACCCCCGACAACCCCTGGGGCGACACGAAGACCAACGCGCCTTCGAACGGCGTCAATCTGGGTCCCACGCAGCGACCCAGACCCGTGTTCCCGGAGCCGGTGCCCCCGGCGGTGCACGGCCCGGCGCGCGTGGTCGCGATGGTCAACCAGAAAGGTGGCGTCGGCAAGACCACGACCACCATCAACCTGGGGGCCGCCCTCGTCGAATGCGGCCTCAAGGTGCTGCTCGTCGACTTCGACCCGCAGGGGGCGCTGTCCGTCGGCCTGGGCATCAACCCGCTCCAGCTCGACCTGACCGTCTACAACCTGCTGATGGAGCGCAACGTCACCGCCGAGGACGTGCTGCTCGAGACCGGCGTCGAGGGGCTCGACCTGCTGCCGAGCAACATCGACCTGTCGGCCGCGGAAGTGCAGCTCGTCACCGAGGTCGCCCGCGAGCAGGTGCTCGGGCGCGTGATCAAGCCGCTGCTGCCGCACTACGACGTGTGCCTCATCGACTGCCAGCCGTCGCTGGGCCTGCTCACCATCAACGCGCTGACCTGCGCGCACGGCGTGATGGTGCCGCTGGAGTGCGAGTTCTTCGCCCTACGCGGCGTGGCGCTGCTCATGGACACCATCTCCAAGGTGCAGGAGCGGCTCAACGAGGAGCTCGAGATCGAGGGGCTGCTCGCCACCATGTACGACGCCCGCACGCTGCACGGGCGCGAGGTGCTGGCCCGGGTGGTGGAGGCGTTCGGCGACAAGGTGTTCCACACCGTGATCAACCGTACGGTCCGCTTCCCCGACGCCACGGTGGCCGGCGAGCCGATCACCACGTTCGACCCGTCCTCCCTGGGCGCCAACGCCTATCGTGAGCTGGCCCGCGAAGTGCTGTCGCGCTGGCCGGCGCCTGCGACAATGGCCAGGTGACCGCAGAGCAGACCTCACCTCAGGGCTTCCAGGTTCACCTGGACGTCTTCGAGGGTCCGTTCGACCTGCTCCTCGGCCTCATCGCCAAGCACAAGCTGGACATCACCGAGGTCTCGCTCTCCAAGGTCACCGACGAGTTCATCGCGTACATCCGGTCTCGGGGCCCCGAGTGGGACCTCGACCAGACCAGCCACTTCCTGCTGGTGGCGGCGACCCTGCTGGACCTGAAGGCGGCCCGGCTGCTGCCGTCCGGCGAGGTGGAGGACGAAGAGGACCTGGCGCTGCTGGAGGCCAGGGACCTGCTGTTCGCCCGGTTGCTGCAGTACAAGGCGTACAAAGAGGTGGCGAAGGTCTTCGCCGGGCGGATGGCGGAGGAGGCGCTGCGCTTCCCGCGTACCGTGCGGATGGAGGAGCAGTTCGCCAGCCTGCTGCCCGAGCTGATCCTCGGGATCGGGCCCGAGCAGCTCGCCCGGATCGCGGCCAAGGCCTTCATCCCGAAGCTGCCGCCCACGGTGAGCGTGGGGCACATCTACCAGCCGCTGGCCAGCGTCAAGGAGCAGGCGGCGATCCTGGTCATGCACCTGCGCCGGCTCCGGCGGGCCACCTTCCGCGCGCTGGTCTCCGACTGCGAGGGGACCTTCGAGGTCATCGCCCGGTTCCTGGCCGTGCTGGAGCTGTTCCGGGAGTCGGCGGTGACGTTCGAGCAAGTCGAGCCGCTGGGGGATCTGCACGTGACCTGGACGGGGACCGACGACGGGGATGTCGCGGTGGGCGACGACTACGAGGAATCGGCGGAGAAACCATCTGATGACTGACGACAACCCGCTGCCCAACCCCCGCAGGTCACCGGATTCGCAGCCGCCGCTGCCCGCCTGGATGACCCTCCCGGGCTCCCTCGTCCAGCCGGGCGCCCCCCATGTGGAGGACGCCCCGGCCGATGAGGTGCCGTCGGGGGAGGACGTGGCGGCGTTTGGGCCGGGGGAGCCCGGCGGGACAGACGCGGCCGAGGACGCCGCGGCCGAGAGTGCTGCGGGCGAGGACTCCGCGGGCGAGGGTGCCGCGGCGGACGATCCTGCGGACGACGCGCCCGGCTCGGGGCCTTCGGGCGCCGGGGCGGTGGGGCGTGATGCGGCAGAGGGTCTCGCGGCGGCAGTCGGAGCGGCGTACGCGCCGGAGGACGACGTGCCGGGCCCGGATCCTGTGGGGGGCGCGTCGGCGGATGGTGTGCCGGGTTCGAATCGGGTGGCGGGCGCGTCGGCGGACGGCGTGCTCGCGTCGGGTTCTTCGGGCGCCGGGTCGGCGGGGCGTGGTGCGGTGGAGCTCGGCGCAACGCGTGCGGCGGTCGGCGTGGCTGACGTTGAGGACACGGAGGACGGGGCTCAGGGGCACGGTGAGGGGGCGGTGGGGGAGGGGCCGACGCTGGGGGCGGCGTTGGAGGCTATCCTGCTGGTGGTCGACGAGCCCGTCGCCGAGGTGACCCTGGCTCAGGTGCTGGAGCGGCCCACCCATGAGGTGGGTGCGGCTCTGCGTGGCCTGGCGGCGGAATATACCGCTGCCGGGCGGGGTTTTGACTTGCGAGAAGTTGCGGGCGGCTGGCGGTTCTACACGCGTGCCGACTGTGCGCAACTGGTCGAGCGGTTCGTACGCGACGGCCAGCAGACGCGGCTGACCCAGGCCGCGCTGGAAACACTCGCGGTCGTGGCTTACCGGCAACCGGTGAGCCGTGCCCGCGTCGCCGCCGTGCGCGGCGTCAACAGCGACGGCGTCATGCGGACGCTCGTCGCCAGGGGGCTGGTCGAGGAGGCCGGCACCGACCCGGAGAGCCAGGCAGTGCTCTACCGGACAAGCTCATACTTCCTTGAACGTCTGGGACTGCGGGATCTGAGCGAGCTCCCCGAGCTCGCGCCCTTCCTCCCCGACGACCTGGAAAATCTCGAGGAGACAACAAAGTGATCAACAGGCGCAGCACCCCGTCCGGTGATGGACGCGGTCGTGGGCGTACCGGCGGCTCCGGCCGCAGCGGGCGTCCCGCCTTCCGTTCCGACGACACGCGCGGCGGTTTCCGTCGCGACGATTCCCGTGGCGGCCCTCGCCGTGACGACGACCCTCGTGGCGGTTTCCGCCGTGACGACGACTCCCGTGGTGGCCCCCGCCGGGATGACGACTTCCGTGGTGGGGCCGGGCGAAGGGACTCCGGGCCTCGCCGTGACGGCGATTTCCGCGGTGGGCCCCGCCGTGACAACGACTTCCGTGAGCGCACCTCACGTGACTCCCTGCGCGCCGACCGGGGCGGATCCCGGGCTCGGTTCGGCAGGCGGGACGGCGACAACGACAGCCGCGGCGGCAGTGGCGGCAGCGGTGGCAGCAGTAGCGGCGGCCGCTATCCGCGTGAGGAGCGGTTCTCGCGTGATGAGCGTGGTAGTTCCTGGAGCAGCGACCGGAGCAGCGACCGGGGCCGCGGTTTCGACCGTGGGCCCGATCGTGGGGCCGATCGTGGTTTCGACCGTGGCGGTGAGCGGTCCAGGGGCGAGCGTGAGGGCTCCCGTTTCGGTCGTGGTGACCGCGAGGGCGCCTACGGTCGCGAGGGCCGGGACAGCGGCCGCTACGGCCGTGAGGACCGGTACGGCCGTGGTGAGCGGGCCCGTGGTGAGCGGCCCCGTGGGGACGAGCGGGGCGGCTACCGTCCCGAGTCCCGTGATGATCGCGGTGGGTTCCGGGGCGAGGCGCGCGGTGAGCGTGGCGGGTTCCGTCCCGAGTCCCGTGACGATCGCGGTGGGTTCCGGGGCGAGGCGCGCGGTGAGCGTGGCGGGTTCCGGGCCGGGCGGAGCGGGCGCCGGGAGGATGCCGCTCCCGGGGGCGCGGGCTCGACCAGGTCCCGGTACGGCAGGCGGGACGGCGACGATCGCGGTGCCCGGCAGGGCGGCGGCGACCGGCGCGCACCCCGTACGCCGCGCCGCGACGACGTGCAGACCGTCGGTGGCGGCAGGCGCGAGAGCTACGGGAGCCCGCAGCACGACCGGGTGAAGGCCGCCAGGCAGCCCCTGCGCGACCGTAACTTCTACCCCGAGGGCTACACCGACGAGCGCGACACCACCGAGGTCCCCGGCGGCGTACGCCTGCAGAAGGTCCTCGCCCAGGCGGGCGTGGCCAGCCGCAGGGCCTGCGAGGAGATGATCGGTGACGGCCGCGTCACCGTCAACGGGCAGGTAGTACGCAGGTTCGGCGCCAAGGTGGACCCGGCCGCCCAGGTCATCCACGTGGACGGCAAGCGCATCCCGACCGCGCCCGACCTGGTCTACTACGCCCTGAACAAGCCCATCGGCGTGGTCTCCACGATGGACGACCCGCAGGGGCGGCCGTGCCTGGCCGACTACGTCGAGGAGCTGGCGCCGAGGCTGTTCCACGTGGGCCGGCTCGACACCGAGACCGAGGGCCTGCTGCTGCTCACCAACGACGGTGAGCTGGCCAACAGGCTGACGCACCCGAGCTACGGCGTGCAGAAGAAATACTGGGCCAAGGTGCCGGGGCCGATCCCGCGCGACCTGGGGCGCCGCCTCAAGCAGGGCATCGAGCTGGAGGACGGCATCGCCAGGGCCGACAGCTTCGCCATCGTGCACGAGCACGGCCAGCAGGCGCTGGTCGAGGTGGTGCTGCACGAGGGCCGCAAGCACGTCGTCAGGCGGATGCTGGAGGAGGCCGGTCACCGGGTGATCGACCTGGCCAGGATCGAGTTCGGGCCGGTGAAGCTCGGCCGTACCAAGCCGGGCACCGTCAGGGCGCTGAGCTTGAAGGAAGTCGGCGAGCTGTACGCGGCCGTGAAGCTGTAATCTGGCCGGACGCAGGAGCCCGTGCGGAACCTCCGCACGGGCTCTCCCGGTAATAAGAGGGGAACGAACCACATGGTGCGGGCGATCCGTGGGGCGATCCAGGTGGACGCCAACGACCGCGACTCGGTCATCTCGGGCACGACCGAGCTGGTCAGCGCGATCATGGAGCGCAACAGCCTGACCCCCGACGACGTGATCAGCGTGCTGTTCACCGCCACGCCCGACCTGACGGCCGAGTTCCCGGCCCTCGCCGCGCGCAAGCTGGGCTTCCACGAGGTGCCGCTGATCTGCTGCACCGAGATCGACGTGCCGGGTGCGCTGCCCCGCGTCGTACGCCTCATGGCCCACGTGGAGACCGACCGGCCGCGTTCCGAGATCCAGCACGTCTATCTGCGGGGCGCGGTGGCGCTGCGCCAGGACATCGCCCAATAAGCGAGCCCGAGCAGGTAAGCCTAGTAAGTAAGCGACCGGCAAGTCGGCCGTGCAACACTCCAGCATCCGTATCGCCCGATAAATCAGGACATCGAGATGGAACTTCGCACCGTGCTCGTCGTCGGCACCGGTCTCATCGGCACCTCCGCTGCTCTGGCGCTGCGCAAGCGGGGCGTGCGCGTGCTGCTCGCCGACCGCGACCAGGGAGCCGTACGGCTGGCACGGGAGCTCGGCGCGGGCGAGGAGTGGGCCCCAGCCATAAATCCCGCCGCAAATCCGGCCACGGACTCCGATGTCAGCCCCGCCGCGCAGCCGGCGGAGCGGGTGGACCTCGCGATCATCGCGGTGCCCCCCGCCCACGTGGCCACCGAGCTGCTGGAGCTGCAGCGGATGGACGCGGCCTGCTTCTACACCGACGTCGCCAGCGTGAAGGCGGAGCCCATCCACCGGGCCGCGCAGCTCGGCTGCGACCTGTCCGCCTACGTGGCCTCCCACCCGCTGGCCGGGCGCGAGAAGTCCGGGCCCGGGGCCGCCAGGGAGGACCTGTTCCTCGGGCGGCCGTGGGCGCTGTGCCCCACCGAGGAGTCCGACCCCGAGGCGAAGGCGGCCGTGCTGCGGCTGATCGAGCTGTGCGGGGCCAACGCGGTCGAGGTGAGCGCGGTCGACCACGACCGCGCCGTCGCCGTGGTCTCCCACGCGCCGCACGTGGCCGCCTCCGCCGTGGCCGCCCGCCTGGCCGACGCCACCGACGTGGCGCTCGGGCTGGCCGGACAGGGCGTACGCGACGTCACGCGGATCGCGGGCAGCGACCCGAGCCTGTGGCTGGGCATCCTGTCCGGCAACGCCTCCCCGGTGGCCGAGGTGCTGGAGGCCGTGGCCAACGACCTGGCCGACGCCGCCAGCGCGCTGCGTGCTCTGGCGGAGGGCGACGGCACCGCCACCGGCGAGCTCACCCAGCTCCTCAAGCGCGGCGTGGCCGGCCACGACCGCATCCCCGGCAAGCACGGCGGCCCCGCCTCCGACTACGCCGCCGTCCAGGTGGTCATCGGCGACCGCCCCGGCCAGCTCGCCCGGCTGTTCCAGGTCTGCGACGAGGTGGGGGTCAACGTCGAGGACGTACGCCTGGAGCACGCCCCCGGCCTGCCCCTGGGCATCGCCGAGCTGTCGGTCGAGCCCGACGCCGCCACGACGCTCACCGAGGCCCTGCGTGAGCGGGGCTGGCAGGTTCCCTGAAAATACTCGGGGCCTGATGTCACATCCGCGCCTCCTCGATCCGTCTGCAGGTCGAATCGAGGAGGTACGGAAGATGACTGACATCCTGGTACTCGGCGCAGGCTACACGGGCGTCATGGCGGCCATCCGGGTCGCCCGCAGGACCCGCCGCACCGGCGGCAAGGTGACGCTGGTCAACGCGTCGCCGAGGTTCACCGAGCGGCTGCGCCTGCACCAGACGGCGGCGGGGCAGCGGCTGGCCGACCACCCGCTGGACGAGGTGGTGGCCGGCACCGGCATCGCGTTCGTCCAGGGCCGGGTGAGCGCGGTCGATCCCGGGCGGCGCGAGGTGCGGCTCGACGACGGGCGGACGCTCGGCTACGACAAGCTGATCTACGCACTCGGCACCGTCACCGACGTCTCCGTCCCCGGTGTCGCCGAGCACGCCTACTCCTACGACGACCACGCGGCCGCCGTACGGCTCTCGAAGCATCTCGACACCCTGACCCGCGGCACGGTGATCGTGGCCGGGGGCGGGCTGACCGGCATCGAGTCGGCGACCGAGCTGGCCGAGACCCGCCCGCACCTGCGCGTCATCCTGCTGACCAGGGGCCGGCCGGGCTCGATGATGGGCCGGGGCGCCCGCGCGTACCTGGACGCGGCGCTGGAGCGGCTCGGCGTGGAGGTCCGCACCGGCGTGGACATCACCAAGGTCCTGCCGGACGGCGTCGAGCTCGCCGGCGGCGAGCTCCTCCACTCCGACGCCACGCTCTGGACCACCGGCACCAGGGGGCTGCCCGTGGCCGCCGGGTCGGGACTGAGCGTCGACGCCCGCGACCGGATCGTGGTGGACTCCACGCTGCGCTCGGTCTCCCATCCCGACGTGTACGCCGTCGGCGACGCCGCCGCCGTCAGCCAGAAGTTCGGCGTCATGCACGGCACCTGCCAGGGCGGCATCCCCACCGGCCTGCACGCCGCCGACTCGCTGGCCGACACCTTGCGCGGGAAGGCGCCGAGGCCCTTCAAGTTCGGATATTTCCACCAGCCGGTCAGCCTGGGACGCGGGGACGCGGTCATCCAGTTCACCCGGCCGGACGACAGCCCGCGCAGGTGGTACCTGACCGGGCGGGCGGCCGTCTTCTACAAGGAGACGGTGAGCAGCAGCCCGATACCGATGTTCCGGCTGCTCAAGCGGGGGCTGGTGCCCGTGCGGGCGTTCGCGCTGAGCGCCCTGCCCTCATGAGGGCCTTCATGAGGGCCCTCATGGGCGGCAGACAGCGCGGCGGGCGTGACCGGTGGTCCCGCCCGCCGTGCTCCCCACGGATCAGCGTTTCGTGACCGCCTCGCTGACGGCGTTCGGGCCGTCGTAGCGGCGGTCGGGCATGGCCTCCAGGGCCTGGACTATGTCGTTGCCCGCGTTGTGCTCGCGAGCTGCCTTGATCAGATCGTCCTTGGTGGCCGGGTAGTCGACCCCGCTCAGATGCTTCTGCAGGTCGATCGGGTTGGGTGCAGTACTCATACCTGCCTGCTGCCCCGCGTTCACGAGACGTAACGGCGCGCCCGCGAGTTGGCCTGCGACGCCTCCAGGCTCGCCAGCCGGGCCTCCACCCGCGGCGGTACGCGCCGCCGCTCGGCCAGCACCCACGGCAGGCCGCGCAGGGCGTCCAGGGCCGCCAGCGCCGAGACGCGGTCGCGCGGCACGGTCGCCGCCAGTCGCAGGGTACGCCGCAGCGCCGCCGGGACCGGCCGCCGCAGCCAGGTGAACCAGAGCGTGTTCCGCAGCCCCACCCGGCGCCTGGCGTGCGCGTCGCGCTGCTTGGAGGCCTGGTGGTGCACGGTCAGCTCCGCCAGGTAGCACAGCTCCCACCCGGCCGTGGCCAGGTCCACGGCGAGCAGCTCCTCCTCACCGCCCAGCCACAGCCGCCGGTCGAAGCCCCCGCACTCCAGGAACGCCTCCCGCCGCAGCACCGAGGCGCCCGCCAGGAAGCTGCCGAGCGCGGGGCCGGGCAGCCAGGCGGGGCCGCGTACGGGGGAGTCCCGCAGCTCGGCCACGATCGGGTCGTCATGCCCGCCCGGCTCGGTCAGGATGCGGGCCGTGACGACGGCCAGCCGGGGATGCGCGTCGAGCACGTCGGCGGCCCGCGCCAGCGAGCCCGGCGCCCACCAGGTGTCGTCGTCGGCGAAGGCCACGTACGGCGTGCGCAGCCGCTCCACCCCCACGTTCCGCCCCACGGCGCCCAGGTTCTCGTCGAGCGCGACCACGTCCACCTCGGGATAGGCGGCCGCGACGGCCTGAGCGGTGCCGTCGTCCGAGCCGTTGTCCACCAGCACCACCTGGGGCCGCTCCGGCAGCGCCAGCAGCCTGCCCAGCGAGGTGAGCACCTCCTCGCGCCGGTTCCAGGTGATCACGACGGCTCCCACGCGCTGATCAGCCACCGGTACGCTCCAGCCTGCGCCGCGCGCGCTCCACCGAGACCGGCAGCCCGCGCCGCTCGGCCAGCGCCCGCGGCAGCCTCCGCACGGCGGTACGCAGCCCCTCCCAGCCCGCGGGCCCGCCGCGCAGCGCCTCGAACGAGCGCCGCGCCACCACCCGCCAGGGGCGGCGCAGCACCGCTGTGAGCACGGCGTTGCGGGCGGCCAGGACCTGCCTGCCGCGCGGGTCCCGGGCCGGCGAGGGATGGTGGTGGGCCACCACGTCGTCCACGTACGCCAGACCCCAGCCCTTCGCGGCCAGGTCCATGGCCAGCCGCTCCTCCTCGCCGAAGAAGAAGATCACGTCGTCGAACCCGCCCGCCTCCAGGAACGCCTCCTTGCGCACCACCGCCCCGCACGCCAGGAACCCCAGCACGCTCGGCCCCGGCAGGTCCGGCTCGACGCCGAGCGGGGAGTCGCGCATCAGCTCCGACACCGGGTCCAGCCGCTCCTCCGGCCCCACCAGCACGCGCGCGCCCAGCACCGCCAGGCGGGGATGGGCGTCCAGCACGTCGGCGGCCCGCTCCAGGGCGTCCGGCGCCCACCAGGAGTCGTCGTCGGCGAAGGCGACGTACGGCGTCTCGGCCATCTGGACGCCGATGTTGCGGGCGGGGGCGCCCAGGTTCCGGCCCGCCTCGACCACGTGGACGTCGGGGAAGTGGCGGCGGACGAATACGGCGGTCCCGTCGGTGGAGCCGTTGTCCACGAGGATCACCGGGCGCGGGTGCAGGGGGAGCGAGCGGGTCAGCGCCCGAAGGCGGTCCTTGCTCGCCACCACCACCGTGACGCGGGCTCCGTTCTTCACACCGTGTCACTTACCGGGCGGGCAGCTCTTAGTCCTCCCGCGGCCGTTGACGGGCCGGTGGGAGGGGCGTAGAAAGGGTGGTAACAGTGTTACCCGGAAGAAACGGCGTTTCTGGATGACGATCACCACCTATCAGCAGGCCCAGCGGCAGGGGCAGGAGGCCGTCAGGGCGGCCGTCCTCGACGCGGCCAAACGGCTGCTCATCGGCGCGGGGCCGGAGGCGCTGACCGTGCGGCGGATCTCCGCCGAGGCCGGCTGCTCGACCAAGGTGATCTACACGCTCTTCGGCGGGAAGGACGGGCTCAGCGAGGCGCTCTGGCTGGAGGGGTTCGCCCGGTTCGAGCGGCGGCTGCTGGCCGTGCCGCCGGACGACGACACGCTCCGGCGGCTGCACGCGGGCCTGGCCCTCTACCGGGAGTACGCGCTGAGCGAGTCCGACTACTACCGGGTCATGTTCCAGGGGGCGATGCCGGGGTTCACGCCGGGGGAGGAGGCGGTGCGGGCGTCCAAGAGGACGTTCGAGCTGCTGGTGCGCGGCGTGGCGGCCTGCCTGGAGGCCGGCCGGCTGAGGGGCGCGGAGGCCGTGGAGATCGCCGACGTGTTGTGGATGGCCATGCACGGCGCCGTAAGTCTGGAAATTTCGGGTTATTTCGATCGGGCCGAGGCCGAGCGGCGCTACCGCCTGCTGTGCACCTCGGTGCTCACCCCATTCCTGGCTCCAGAAGAGAGGGACACGCCATGAGCACAACCCCCTTCAAGAACGGGTTCGCCCCGGTCGCCGAGGAGATCACCGCCTTCGACCTCGAGGTCACCGGCCGCATCCCGGCCGAGCTCAACGGCCGCTACCTGCGCAACGGCCCCAACCCGCTCAGCCTCGACGACCCCAACGCCGGCCACCTGTTCCTCGGCGAGGGCATGGTGCACGGGGTCCGGCTGCGCGACGGCCGCGCAGAGTGGTACCGCAACCGCTGGGTGCGCAGCGCCGCCGTCGCCGAGCGGCTCGGCGAGCCGGCCCGGCCGGGGCCCGTGCACGAGGGCATGGACTTCGCGGCCAACACGCACGTCATCGGGGTGGCCGGGCGCACGTTCGCGACCGTGGAGGCGGGGGCGCTGCCGTACGAGCTGGGTTACGAGCTCGACACCATCGGTTCCTGCGACTTCGACGGCGGCCTGCCCGGCGGGTACGCCGCCCACACCCACCTCGACCCGGTCAGCGGGGAGCTGCACGCGCTGGCGTACTTCTTCGGCTGGGACCACCACCAGCACGTCGTCATCGACCCCAAGGGCGCGGTGACGCAGGTCAGGAGGATCCCGATCGCCGACGCGCCGATGGTGCACGACTTCGCGCTCACCGAGCGGTTCGTGGTGATCTACGACCTGCCGGTCACGTTCAGCATGGCCCACGCGGAGAAGGGGGTGTCGCTGCCGTACGCGTGGAACGACGCGCACGCGCCCAGGCTCGGGCTCATGTCGCGCGAGACAGGCGACGTGCGGTGGGTGGAGGCGCCGTCCTGCTGGGTCTTCCACACGCTCAACGCCTACGACGACGGCGACGAGGTGGTCGTGGACGTGGTCAGCTACCCGAAGGGGTTCGTGGACGCCCGGCTCGACGCCGGCGGCTCGCCCACGCTCGACCGGTGGCGGGTCAACCTGGCCACCGGCCGGGTCGGCGTGGCGCGGCTGGACGACCGGGCGCAGGAGTTCCCGCGCATGGACGAGCGCCGCACCGGACGGCCCTACCGCTACGGCTACACCGCCGCCACCCGCGAGCTGCACGAGATCGTCCGCCCGGCCGCCGAGCTGGAGGACCTGCCCGACGAGGCGTTCGACAACACGCTCATCAAGCACGACCTGGAGCGGGGGACGCAGGAGTCGCGGCAGTTCGGGCGTGGAGCGTACGTGGGCGAGCCCGTCTTCGTCGGCTCCGGGCAGGCCGAGGACGACGGTTACGTGATGTCGTACGTCAACAACCCGGCCAGGGGAGCGGCCGACCTGGTGATCCTCCCCGCGCAGGACTTCACCGGCGAGCCGCTCGCCACGGTGCACCTGCCCGCCCGGGTGCCGCTCGGCTTCCACGGAAGCTGGATCGCCGACTGAGCCGGAGGCGGTAGCCTCTTCAGGTTGGGTGGACAACGTGAAGAGGGAGAGGCCGTGACCGGTCTGGTCGTCGCCATGGACGGTCCTTCGGGGTCGGGCAAGTCGAGCGTGTCGCGCGGGGTCGCCCGCGCGCTGGGCCTGCGTTACCTCGACACCGGGGCGATGTACCGCGCGATGACCTGGTGGATGCTCCGGCAGGGCGTCGATCTGGCCGATCCCGACGCGATCGGGGCCCGCTGCGCCGAGCCCGCCATCGTCTCCGGCACCGACCCCGACGGCCCGACGATCCGCGTCGACGACGTGGACGTGGCGGGGCCGATCAGGGAGAGCGAGGTCACCGGCGCGGTCTCGGTCGTCGCCGCCGTTCCCGAGGTGCGCACACGCCTCGTCGCGCTGCAGCGGGAGATCATCGGCGCCGGTGACATCGTGGTCGAGGGCCGCGACATCGGCACGGTCGTCTGGCCCGACGCGGCCGTCAAGGTCTACCTGACGGCCAGCGCGGAGGCCCGCGCCCGCCGGCGCAGCGCCGAGCTGTCCGGCTCCACGGTGGAGGCCCAGCAGGCGGCCATGGCCCGGCGTGACACCCTGGACTCGACACGTAAGACGGACCCACTCTCGATGGCGGCTGGCGCCGTCGAGCTCGACACCACCCCGCTGACCTTGGAAGAGGTCATCGGGGAGGTGCTGAGGCTGGTCAAAGAGCGCACCTGAGCCAAACTCGGTGCGGTACTCGCAAAGGATGAAAAATCGTGACAACGGGGGATTGGGTCGAGGCTGACCTCGACGAGCTCGAGATCACCGAGCACGACCACGGCGTTCCGCTGCCGGTCGTCGCCATCGTAGGGCGGCCCAACGTCGGCAAGTCCACGCTGGTCAACCGCATCATCGGCCGCCGCGAGGCGGTCGTGGAAGACGTGCCCGGGGTCACCCGCGACCGCGTCACCTACGACGCCAACTGGCGCGGCCGCCGCTTCACCGTGGTCGACACCGGCGGCTGGGACCCCGACGCCACCGGCATGAACCTGCGCATCGCCGAGCAGGCCCAGGTGGCCGTCGAGCTGGCCGACGTGGTCGTGTTCGTCGTGGACGCGACCGTGGGCGCGACCGACGCCGACGAGATCGTGGGCTCGGTGCTGCGGCAGTCCGGCAAGCCGGTCATCCTGGCCGCCAACAAGGTCGACAACCAGCAGCTCGAGCTGGAGGCCGCCGCGCTGTGGGCGCTCGGGCTGGGCGAGCCGTACCCCGTCTCCGCCCTGCACGGGCGCTCCAGCGGCGACCTGCTCGACGTGATGCTCGACGCGCTGCCCGAGACGCCGCAGGTCACGTTCGGGGCCGAGCGCGGCCCCGCCCGCGTCGCGCTGCTCGGCAAGCCCAACGTCGGCAAGTCCTCCCTGCTCAACAAGCTGGCCGGCGAGGAGCGGGTGCTCGTCGACCCCATGGCGGGCACCACCCGCGACCCGGTGGACGAGCTGATCGAGCTGGGCGGGCGCACCTGGCGCTTCGTGGACACCGCCGGCATCCGGCGGCGCGACCGCGAGCTGCAGGGCGCCGACTTCTACGCCGCCATGCGCACGCGGGCGGCGCTGGAGCGCACCGAGGTGGCGATCGTGCTGATCGACGCCAGCGAGCCGCTCACCGAGCAGGACCTGCGCATCATCGGCCTGGTCATCGAGTCCGGGCGGGCGATGGTGGTGGCCTTCAACAAGTGGGACCTCGTCGACGAGGACCGGCGCTACTACCTGGAGAAGGAGATCGACCGGCAGCTCGTCCGCACCCCGTGGGCGCTGCGCGTCAACATCTCCGCCAAGACGGGGCGCCACCTCGACCGGCTGGTCCCGGCGCTGGAGAAGGCGCTCGACTCGTGGTCCACGCGGGTGCCGACGGCCCGGCTCAACGCGTTCCTGACCGAGCTGGTGCAGCAGACGCCCCCGCCGGTGAGGGGCGGCAAGCAGCCGAAGATCCTCTTCGCCACGCAGGCGTCGGTCGAGCCGCCCAAGTTCGTGCTGTTCACCTCGGGGTGGCTGGAGGACACCTACCGGCGCTTCATCGAGCGGCGGATCCGGGAGGAGTTCGGCTTCGCCGGGTCACCCATCGACGTGACGATGAAGATCAGGGAGAAGCGCCCCAAGAAGGACAAGTAATGGTTTTGCCGTTGCCCCGGGCCTGATCGTAGGATCTACGGCAACGCGTCGACGGAGCCGAGTAGCCAGCGGGCCCGCACGGGCCCAGAGAGCCGCCGGTAGCTGCGAAGGCGGCGCCGTGCCCCGCTGGTGAAGACACTCCCGAGTGCGGGGAGGAAATGCCCCGCCGGTCTGACCCCCGTCATCGGGTCGTCGAGGCCGCCTCCGTGCCGGGGCGGCGAAAGTGCGGTGGCACCGGGAGTTCCCTTCTCCCCCGCACTCCCAAGGGGTCATGCAATTCCTCGTGAGGAGCTGTGATGATCTCTCGTGTCATGTCGGCGGAGCTCGCTGAGCACGCCGGGCAACGAGTGACGATCGCCGGCTGGGTCCATCGCCGCCGGCAACTCAAATCCGTGTCCTTTCTCGTCGTCAGGGACCGTACCGGCCTGGCCCAGGCGGTGACCGCCCGCGACCTGCCTCCTGAGGAGAGCGTCGTCGAGGTCACCGGCACCGTGGCGGCCAGCCCGCAGGCGCCGGGCGGCTACGAGCTGGTCTCGCCGGAGGTCGAAGTCCTGGTGGAGCCCCGGGTGGCGCCGCCGTTCGACCTCTACCGGCCCGTGGTCGGGGCGGCGCTGCCGACCGTCCTCGACCACGCGCCCGTCGCGCTGCGGCACCCGCTGCTGCGGGCGCCGCTGGAGATCTCGGCCGCGAGCGTGGCCGGGTTCCGCGAGACGCTCGACCGGCTCGGCTTCACCGAGATCCACACCCCGAAGATCGTCGGCTCGGCCACCGAGTCGGGCGCGAACGTCTTCGGCATCGACTACTTCGGCCGGCCCGCGTACCTGGCGCAGTCGCCGCAGTTCTACAAGCAGGCGATGGTCGGGGTGTTCGAGCGGGTCTACGAGGTCGGGCCCGTCTTCCGGGCCGAGCCGCACGACACCGTGCGGCACCTGGCCCAGTACACGAGCCTCGACGCCGAGCTGGGCTTCGTCGGCGACCACCGGGACGTGATGGCGGTGCTGCGGGAGGTGGTGGCGGGCATGCTGGAGTCCGTACGCCGCCGCGCCTCCTCCGCCCTCGACCTCCTCGGCGCCGTGCCGCCGCCGGTGCCCGCCGAGATCCCGGCCGTCCACTTCGCCGAGGCGCAGCGGCTGACCTCGTCCGACGAGCCCGACCTGTCGCCCTGGCAGGAGCGGTGGCTGTCGGAGTGGGCGGAGCGGGAGCACGGGTCGGAGTTCCTGTTCGTGACCGGGTACCCGATGTCCAAGCGGCCGTTCTACACCCACCCGGACCCCGCGCGGCCCGGCTACTCCAACGGCTTCGACCTGCTGTTCCGGGGCATGGAGCTGGTCACGGGCGGGCAGCGGCTGCACCGGTACGAGGACTACGCGCGGGCGCTGGCCGAGCGTGGCGAAGGGGTGGGGGCGTACGAGGGCTACCTCCAGGCGTTCCGGTACGGGATGCCGCCGCACGGCGGGTTCGCCCTGGGGCTGGAGCGGTGGACGGCGCGGCTGACGGGGGCGGCCAACATCCGCCAGACCACCGCGTTCCCCCGGGACCTCCACCGCCTCTCGCCATGACCCTTTTCTGACGCTCCGCGAGTTCCCGAGCCCCGCGAGGCCGCCCGGACGGCCTCGCGGAAACCCGACGGATCGACGCGCCCGGTGAGGCGCCCTGTGTGGGCGTCCTCGCCGGGGGGTCGTCGGGCGCGGTCGCGTTCCGGTCGCCCGGTCAGCGGCGCCTGGCGTCGTGGGACGGCATCAGGAGGGCGACCGCCGCGCCGAGCAGGCAGATGAACGCCGTGACGAGGAACATCTCGGTGTACTCCGTGTGCAGCGCCCCCTGCACCTTCGCGGTGTAGTCGGCCAGCCGCCGCTGATACGTCTCCGGGTCCACGCCGAACGGGAGCGGCGTGTCCAGGTGGGCGGTCAGGGACTGGAACCGGTAGAAGCCCCAGGCCGACACGGCCGCGATGCCGATCAGCATGCCCATCATCCTGGCCACCACGACCGCCGCCGACGCCACGCCGTGCTGGGCGGCCGTGCTCACGCGCAGCACCGCCGACGACACCGGGGCGATCACCAGGCCGAGGCCCAGCCCGGCGACCACCAGGTCGACGTCCATGACGAGGCCCGCGCCGGCCAGGTCGAGCGGCCAGCGGCTCATCAGCCAGTAGCCGACGGCCGCCACCGCCATGCCCGCCACCGCCACCGCCCGGTCGCCCAGCCGGCGCGCCAGGAGCCCGCCCAGCAGGGCGGCCACGGTGAGGGCCGCCAGGAACCTGGCCAGGACCAGCGACGCCCCCAGCGCGTCCTCGCCGAGCAGGGTCTGGGCGGTGAACTGGACGAACACCATGGTGACCAGGAGCGCCGCCCCGGCCAGGAAGCTGACGGCCAGGGTGGCGAGCAGCGGGCCCTTGCGGGTGCCGGTGAGGTCGAGGAGGCGGACGGGGGAGCGGATCTCCCACCAGACGAAGCCGGCGGCCGTCACGGCGCCGGCCGCGATCACGGGCAGGCCCCACGGGGGGAGCACGGAGCTGGCGGGGTCGGGGTTGTACAGGCCCACGACCAGGAGGCCGAGCGCCAGGGCCAGTAACGCCCCACCGACCACGTCCACCCGCCCGCCCTCCCGGCTCCGGCTGACGGCTGTGGCGTCCGGCGCGCTCGCGGCCACCGCACCCGCCTGGTCTGTGCTCGTTTGGCCCGCGCCCGTTCGGCCCGCGCTCGCCTGGCCGGTGTTCGGCGTGCTGGGGGACGTGGCGCTGGGGGCGCCGAGGGGGGTCGCCGTGGCCGCGTCCGCCTGGACCTGGCCTGGCGTGTCGGAGCCGGACGGAGGGGTGGTGGTGCGGGGTGGGACGGTGAAGTGGACGGCCAAGGGCGGCCAGGGCGGCGAGGGGGACGTTGATCCAGAAGATCGCGTGCCATTCCCCGAGCTCGATCCCCGCCACCACCGTGCTGGGCACCAGCGCCAGCAGCCCGCCGTACAGCGGCCCGAGCGCGCTCCCCAGCTCCTGCGCCGCCCCCACCGCGCCGAGGGCCACCGGGCGTTCCCGCGCCTCCCACAGGTCCCCGATGAGGGCCATCGTGATCGGCAGCAGCGCGCCTCCGGCCACCCCCTGGACGGTACGCCCGGCCACCACCATCACCTCACCGGTCGCCAGCGCCGTCAGCACCGAGCCGAGCGCGAACGCCGCCAGGCAGGCGTGGATCAGGGGGCGCCGGCCGTACCGGTCGGAGAGCTGGCCGAGCAGCGGCATCGCGGCGATGTACCCGAGCAGGAAGCCCGTGACGATCGGGGTGGCGCGCTCGAGGTGGTTCAGCGGGATGTCCACGTCTTCGGCGATGTCGATCAGGACCGTCACCACCACGTACGCGTCCAGCGCGGCCAGCAGCACCACCGCGCCGCCCGCGCCGAGCACCACCCGGCGGGTGCGCCTCACCTGACGGCCTTCACTTGGTGGCGGGCGGCGTGACGGTGACCGGCGCGTCGTAGTCGCTGAACGCCACCGTCACCGTGCCGTCCTGCAGCGGCAGGCTGGCCTTGGTCAGCCGGCTGGTGGCCTGGTCGATCCAGACCTTGCCGTTCACCCCCTGCGTGACGCCGGGGATGATCTGCCCGACGACGGTGCCCGGGAAGGTGGTGGCGACCCGGTAGGAGCCGCCCTCCACGCCCTCCACCTTGGGATCGGTGCCCGAGGCGAGCAGTTGCGCGATGCCCTTGGTGGGCTCCAGGATCACCGACGGGTCGTAGAACTGCGCCAGCTGGTCGCGCGTCATCTGCTGGAAGCCGCCGGTCGGGCCCTTGAAGTGCACGGTGTCACCGATGAGGGCGAAGGTGACCTCCTGCAGGGTGCCCAGCACGTCGAGCGTGATCGTGCCGTCGGCGTCCCCCTCCGCCGTGAGCCGGCCGTCGGCCTTCTTGACCGGCACCTTCGGCTTGCCCTCGGTCGTGATCGAGAAGCCGGCCGACTTGACGCCCTTCATGGCCTCGGAGGACTTCTTCATCAGGTCGGGCCCGGCGGGCAGCTCGGCCCCGCCACCGCCGGACGAGCACGCCGACGCCAGCGCGAGGACAGCCACGACGAGGAGCTTTCTCAGCATGACCGGATCGTATCGATCGACCGTGAACGCCGCGCGCCGTCACGGATATCGGTTGGATGTCAGCGCAGCTTCTTCAGGTGCTCCACGAGCGGCGCGTACGCTTCCTCGATCGCTTGAAGCTGGTCGTCGGTGAGCCGGTCGACGAAGTGCTCGCGCACGCTCCCGACGTGGAACGGCGCCACCCGCTGGATCGTGTCCCAGCCCTCGTCGGTCAGCACCGCGAACGTGCCCCGCCGGTCGTCACGGCAGTCTTCCCTGGTCACCAGGCCCTTGGCCTCCATGCGGGAGATCTGGTGCGACAGCCGGCTGCGCGACTGGATCGTCGCGTCCGCCAGGTCGCTCATCCGCATGCGCCGTCCCTGGCTCTCGGAGAGGTTGACGAGGATCTCGTAGTCGTTCAACGAGAGTGCGTGCTCCTGCAGCTCGCGGTCGAGCCGGTGCATGAGCAGCTTGTGCAGCGCCAGGTGCGTACGCCAGGCACGCTGTTCGGCGGGAGAAAGCCAGCGAGGCGCGCTCATGATCCCCAATCTAGCGCACATACAGTTGTGCGCCATGGAGGAAAAGTCGGGGGAGAGCCTGGGCACCGTGCTCGTGGCCGGAGCGGCGAACCTGACCATCGCCCTGGCCAAGCTCGTCGCCGGCCTCATCAGCGGCTCGGCCGCCATGCTGTCGGAGGCGGCCCACTCCGCCGCCGACACCGTCACCGAGCTTCTCCTGCTGGTGGCGGTCCGCCGCTCGGGCAAGCCCGCCGACCGGCGGCATCCGTTCGGGTACGGGAAGGCGGGCTTCGTCTGGGCGATGATGGCGGCGGTCGCGACCCTGGTGGGCGGGGCCGGGTTCTCCATCACGCACGGCATGCACGAGATCAGCCATGGGGAGGAGCTGTCCGACCTCACCCCGTCCTACGTCGTGCTGGCCGTCTCGTTCGTCATCGAGGCGATCTCGTTCACGAAGGCGATGTCGCAGCTTCGCCGCGAGGCCGCGCGACACGACGTCAACCCCGTACGCCTGGTGCGGCGCACCTCCGACACCGCGCTGAAGGCCGTACTGTTCGAGGACGCCGCCGCCCTCGTCGGCCTGCTGATCGCCGGCGCCGGGCTGATCGGCTCCCAGCTCACCGGCTCGGCGCTCTGGGACGGGGCCGCGTCGGTCGCGATCGGCCTGCTCCTGCTGGTCGTCGCGCTCACGCTCATCCAGTCGAACCTGTCGCTGCTCATCGGCCAGGCCGCGCCCCAGTCGATCGAGACCGGCATCCGCGCCGTGCTGATGGCCCAGCCCGAGGTGGAGGAGGTGGTCGAGCTCCTCACCATGATGATCGGGCCGGGCGCGATCCTGGTCGCCGCGAAGATCGACTTCAGGGACCAGGCCAGCGCGGCCGGGGTGGAGATCGCCTGCGAGGAGGTGGACCGGCGGCTGCGGGAGCGCTTCACCGGGGTCAGGCAGGTCTTCCTCGACCCGACTCCGACCCGCCGCCGCTGACCTCCGGGATGGGCACCCTCTCGGCGGGGACGTCGGTGACGACCGCCACCCTGATGTCCGGCCCGGCGCTCCACTCCAGCAGATGCCGTCCCGTCAGGTCGTCGCCGCCCTGACCGAGCTTGTCGAGCGTCAGCTCGCCGCGCTTGATCAGCGCCTCCTTGCGGGTCCAGTGGCGCATCAGCTCGTCGTTGCCGGTGACCAGCGCGCGCTCGTGCGGGGTGAGCACCCGGTCGGCCAGCATCGTGTCCAGCGGGCCCGGGCGTACGTGCTCGGCGTCCACGCCCACCTTGCCCGGCCCGGCCACCGCGCACACGTAGCCTCGCGTGTGGCTGAAGCTGACGCCCAGCTTCGGGGCCTGCTCGACGTACGGCCTGCCGTGCCCGGGGCCGTGCACGTCGCAGTGTTGCAGCAGCGTCAGCTCCCCCGGGTCCGCGTCGAGGGCGGCGGCGGCGCAGAGGCGTACGAGGAGGTGGGCGGCGATGAAGCAGACCCGGTCCTCCTCGAACCGGAAGCGGGCGGCCCGCTCCTGCTCCACCTCGGTCAGCCATTCGTACGGGGCGCGCACCTCGTCCGGGTGTCCGCCCATCGCTAAGCAGCCGATCGTCAGTCCTTCTTCTTGTCGTCGCCGTCGAGGGAGTATTGATCCTCCGAGGCCGCGCCGAGCACGGTCACGTCATGGATCTTCCAGCTCCCCTTCTCCTTCACAAGACTGATCTTAAGGTGGGAATCCTTGACCGAGCGGATCGCCTCGGAAGTGTTCACCTGCTGGTCCACGACGACGATGGCGTGGGCCGTGGCCTCGTCCACGTCGGCCAGGTACACCTCGCGCACGGTGGCCTGGGAGGTGGCCTCTAGCTTGACGATGACCTGCGCCATGGTGCCGCCGAACGCGGCGTCGTAGGTGGCCAGGAAGTCGCCCGTGGCCTGGGCGGCCAGGGCCGAGCGGGTGGTCTGGAGGTCCTGGTAGTCGTAGCTGAGCAGGGCCCGGCTGAAGGCGGCGGCCGCGCCGGACACCTCCATGCGCAGGGCGCGCTCGGACTCCAGCCGGGCGCGGGCGTCCTGGGCCTGGGCGGCGGTCACCCACTGGAGTACGGCGGTGGCGGCGACGGCGGCCACCACCATCGCGGCCAGCGCCCCCAGAACCTTGGCCCGGGTGACCCGCCGGGGCCGCTCGCCCCCGGGGCCTGCGGCGGGGCCGGTGTCCGTGGGGGCGTCGGAGCCCTCAGCCTCGGTGCCCGCCTGGGTGCCCGCCTGGGTGCCTGCCTGGGTGCCCGTCTCGGTGCTCGCCGCGTCACCGGCGTCGGTCGAGGCGGCCGTTTCGGCGCTCTCGACAGCGGCGCTCGCCGCTGGACGTGCGCTCTTCTCCGCGTCGGCGGGCGGCTCCACGCTCGTCGACGCGGAGCCGGCGTCGGGCGCCACGGTGGGCGTGCCGTCGGCGGAAGGCGCGGTGTCGGGTGGTGCGGCGTCCGAGGACGACGGCGCGGTGTCCGAGGGTGGGTTGTCCGAGGGTGGCGTTGCGGGGTGGGCCTGCGTGGCGAGGTGCTGCCTGGTGGTCATGTCGACTCCTCACGGCGGCGGGCGGCCCGGCCCGCCGCGATCCAGCCCACGATGCCACCACTCGCCACCACGGCGAGGAATATCGCGACAATCAGCGGGGCGATGTTCAGCGGGGTACCGGACGCGGCGCGCGTGGCGGCCACGCCCGTGGGTGACGCGGTTTCCTGCGGGGTCTCCTCCGAGGGGCTGCGGGTGTCCTTCGCCGCCGGACGGGGCGAGCCGCCGGGATGGGCCGCGTCGGTCCGGCGGTCGTCGGGACGATCGGCGGGGCGGTCGGCAGTGCGGTCAGTACCGCGGTCAGCAGGGCGGTCGGCAGGGCGGTCAGCGGGGCGGTCCGGGCAGGTGCGGAGGGCGGGGACCGAGGGCGGGCCGACCGGTCCGGCGTACTCCTCGGCGGGCGTCGGCCCCCCGGGCACGCTGAAGACGAACGCCGCCTTGCCGTACACCGTGCCCCCGCGCCGGTCGCTGATGTCGTCGGCCAGGCTCAGCGCGGTCGGCACGATGCCCAGCAGGTGGTGCACGTTCCGCTCGGTCGCCGCCGAGAACACCGGCTGGTGCGGCAGCCCGGCCGCCGTCAGCAGGCACGAGAACCCCGGCCTGGACGCCCGGAAGGCCGCGTCGAGCTGCGCGAACACGCCGGGTCCCTGGTCGAGGAAGGCGTTCAGGTCCGAACGGGACTCCCGCAGCGCCGCCGTCACCGTGCTCAGGTCCGTGATCCCCGAGGCCAGCTCCCCCCGCTTGCCGGCCAGCGTGTGCGTGAGCCGGGTGAGCTGCACCGACAGGTCGTCGAGCACCTCGGCGTTGTCCGCGAGGGTGCCGGTCAGGGTGTGCGCGTCGTCGACGATGCGCCTGATCGCGGGCGCCCGCCCGTCCAGCGCCACGGCCAGCTCGTGCACGATGGTCTTGGCGTCCTCGGGCGGCACCGCGTTCAGCAGCTTGCCGACCCCTTCGAACAGCTTCTTGTAGTCCAGCGGAACGGTCGTCCTGGCCAGCGGGATCGTGTCGCCGGCCGCCAGCGTGGCGCCGGCGGCGCCGGTGGCGGGCGGCGAGAGCTCCACGTACGGCTCCCCGATGGCCGACCTGCGCCGCACCTCGGCCGTGACGCCCTTCGGCAGCCGGATCTCCCGGTCGATGTCCAGGCCCACGACGATCTTGCCCGGCGCCAGCCGCACGTCGCCGATCTTGCCGACCCGGACCCCCAGGTACGCCACGTCGAACCCCCGGATCAGCCCGGGCGAGGAGACGAACTCCGCCGACACGCGGTACGGCCGCTCGATGGCGTCCAGCCGGATGATCGTGCTGAACGCCCAGACCGTCATGACGATCCCCAGCACCACGAAGAACCCCAGGTTCAGGTAGATCCGGTGTCTCATCGCGGCGGCTCCAGCAGCAGGCGGAAGTCCTCCACCCGGTCGCGTACGGGATCCTCCCGGGCGGGCAGCAGCACGCCCTTCAGCCAGACGTAGATCAGCACCTGCCCGTTCACCGTGATCGGCGGCGCGTCGATGAACTTCTGCAGCTTCGCCACCAGCGCCTTCAGGTCCTCCTTGCCCCGCTGCATGGACGACGAGATCGCCTCCAGCTCGCGCAGCAGCGTCCGCAGGCGGGCGGCGTGGCGTGGGTAGACGGTGAGGTTGGCCTCCTCGGCCAGCCTCGTCAGCGCGACGATGGCCTTCTTGACGTGCCTGCGCCCGTGCGCGAGCCGCGCGGTGGCCGAGGCCAGCGTGCCCGGCAGCCGGTCCAGCTCGGCGCTGCCCTCCGCCAGGTCGTCCCCGAGCCGGGCCAGGGCGTCGATGCTGGTGCCGAGGTCGCGGCGGGCGGCCGCGTAGGCGTCGGTGACCTCCGCCGTCTGCTTGATCAGCCGGTTGACCTCGTCGCCCTGCCCGGCGAACGCGGTCGAGGCGGCGTCCAGGATGGCGTTCACGTCCTGCGCCCCGAGCGCCTCGATGAGCGGCCCGGCCTTCGCCGTGACCTGCTCGATGTCCGGCTCGACCGACGTCTCGGCGATCGTGGCGCCGTCCTTCAGGTACGGTCCCGTGGCCAGGTCCCGCCCCGCCGGCGGGGCGAGCTGGACGTAGTTCTCGCCCAGGACGGACGTCTTGGCCACGGTGGCCGTGCTGCCCTCGGGCACCCGGTGCGCGGACTGGATCGACATCGTCACCCTGGCCCGGTAGCCCTGCAGCCGGATGCCGGTGACGGTGCCCACGCGTACGTCGGAGATCTGCACGCTGTGCCCGGTCACCAGGCTCTGCACGTCGTCGAAGACCGCGTGCAGGGTGAGGTCGCCGGTGGTCGCGCCGAGCGTCTGCAGCGAGCACGACGCCGTCACGGCCAGCGCCGCCAGCCCGGCCAGCAGCCGTACGCTCATCGCCGGCCTCCCCGCTGCGCGAAGGGGCAGTTGCTGAGCCCGCCGGGCAGGCACGGCACCTCGCCCAGGTTCAGCGCGTCGAACAGCGGGGTCAGCCACGCCCTGGTCATGGCGTTGAGCACGACGCGGATCTTGAGCACGTGCTGCTTACGGTCCCAGGAGTCGATCAGGATGTCGGCGAAGTCGGCCGCGCCCTTCACGGCCCGCGCCGCGGACGCGCTGTTGGCCCTGACCGTCAGCACCAGCTCGGCCAGCGTCCCGGCGGCCTGCGGGAGCCGCTGCGCGTACTGCTCGATGAGCACGTCGCCGCGCCGCACGAAACCCGCCATGGAGGTGACGAAGCCGCGCAGCCGCCGCCGCTCCTCCGCCAGGATGGCGCTGGCCTCGGAGAAGGCGTCGATGGCGCCCGTCACCTGGCTCTCGCGCTCGTTGAGGCTGGTGGCCAGCTTGTTCAGGCCCTTGGCCAGGTCGATGAGCCGCTGGTCCTGCTCGGCCAGGGTGCCGGTGAGCTCGGAGGTGTCGGCGATCGCGTTGTTGATCGTCCTGCCCCGTCCCCTGACCCCGTCGGCCAGGTCGCCCGCCACGTCGCCCAGCTTGTCGTCGTCGAGCGCGTCGGTCAGCTTGGTGAAGGCGTCGAGCGCGTCGTCGATCTCCACCGGCAGGTCGGTCCGCTCCAGCGGGATGGTGGCGCCCGACCGGATCCGCTGCTGCCCCGGTTTCCACGGGGGATAGAGCACGACGTTGCGCTCGCCGAGCGTGTTCTGCGGCGCGACGACGGCCTTGACGTCGGACGGCAGCGGCACCTGCCGGTCGATCCGCAGCTCGACCCGTACCTTGTCGCCCATGATGCGGATCCGCTCCACGTAACCGGCGTCGAGCCCCATCACCTTCACCCGCGCCTCCTCGTACAGGGAGGGCGCCTTGCCGAAGATCGCCACCAGCCGGTACGGCTCCGTCCCCACCGCCGAGCACCCGGACGCCAGGAGGACGCCTGCCAGCAACACCGCCACGAGCCGTCTCATCTGTCGCTCTTCCTGTCCTTGGCGATGGCGGCCAGCACCTCCGGGTTGATGGGCCCCAGGCCGGTGGCGATGGCCTCCAGCCACGGCCCCTGACCGCCCATCGTGGACAGGCCGGCGAACGTCGGGCCCGCCCAGGCCAGCAGCGAGTTGAGCCGCTCGTTGCTGCCGCTGAGCCGCGTGGTGATGGCGGCGTTGTCGTCGAGCACCTGGACGAGCGTCCGCTCGTGCTCGGCGATCAGCCGGGTCGTGCTCTGCACGAGGTCGCTGCCGTCGCCGAGCAGCGTGCGCAGCTCGGTGCGGCGCCTGCGCAGCTCGTTCAGCATGACCTCGAGGGCGTCGATCAGCCGCCCGAGCTGCCGGTCCTTCTTCTCCAGGACGTCCATGACCCGGGTGCCGTTGTCGAGCAGCCGCTGAAGTTGCGGCTCGCTCTTGCTGATGGTGTCGGAGAGGTCGCCGATGTTGTCCAGCAGCCGGGTGACGCGGCCGCGCTTGAAGGTGTCCATCTTGCCGAGCTCCGCGAGCAGGTCGTCCACGGCTTCGGTGTCCAGCCGCTCGACCAGCCGGGTCGCGTCCTTGACGGCGTCGTTGATCAGCGTGGGCACGCCGGTCCGCTGCACCGGGACGCGCCGCTGGGCCTCGGGGAGCTGGTCGACGTACGGGGGCGAGACCGGGCCGGTGAGCCGGACGTACCGGCCGCCGAGCAGGTTGGACAGGGCGATGTCGGCGCGGGTGCCGCGGCCGAGCCGCACGCCGTCGTCCACCTTCCAGGTGACGACCACGTGGCCCTGGCCGTAGTCGGCGCGTACCTCGGTGACCTTGCCCACCCGCACCCCGGCGACCCGTACGTCGTTGCCGGTGCGCAGCCCGCCGGAGTCCACGAACACGCCCGACATGGTGTAGCCGCCCTCCAGCAGCCCCAGGTTGCCCACCAGGAACGTGGCGACGAGGATCACCGCGAGCGTGGCCAGCGACACCAGGCCGACGGCGTGCTTGTTGCGGTCGCGAAACGACTTGAGCGCCATCACCGGCCCACCAGCAGCTTCCGCAGGTCCTTCTCGCTCTGCACCCTGGTGTTGCGCAGCGGCGGCGGCGTCTGCATCCCGTAGGGGCAGGGCGCGGCGCTCAGCGCCACGCAGGGGACCGCGGTGATGAAGTAGTGGCCGCGGTTGACGCTGGAGTACGCCCGCGCGAACAGCGGCTGGAACGTGCTGACGGTCCGGTCGATCGAGCTCACGTTGCGCCGGATGCCGCCGGTCAGCCCCGACAGGTTGTCCACCAGCGCGCCGAGCTCGTCGGCGTTCTTGCCGAGCACCTCATTGGAGGTGTGGAAGGTCGCCGACAGCTCCACCAGCGCCTCGTCCACCAGCTTCCGGTTGTCGGCGAACGCCTCCGTCAGCGTGACGAGGTTGTCGACGAGCTGCTCGATCTGCTTGTCGCGCTTGGCGACCACGCCGGTGACGGTGGCGTAGTCCTCCAGGAGCTGCTCGATGGTCTTCCTGCGGTCGTTGACCGTGGTGGTGATGGCGTTGACGTTGTCGAGCAGCCTGGGGATGTTGCGGTCGTTGCCCTTGAGCGACTTGGCGGCGGCGGTGAGGAGCTGGTTGATCTGCTCGGGGTCCAGGCTGCGGGTCAGCGGGCCGAGGTCGCTGACGAGCTCGCCGATGTCCACGACGGAGGAGGTGCGGGTGATGCGCGAGCCCGGGGGCAGCCGGCCGGGGGCGGTGCCGGGCAGCAGGTAGATCACCCGCTGGCCCACGGCGTTGCGCCAGCGTACGGCGGCCTCGGTGTCGGTGGGGACCCGGACCGCGTCCTGCACCTCCATGGTCACCTCGGCCCGGCCGTCCACGACCCTGATCGTGTCCACCTGGCCGACCGGCGCGCCGGCGATCTTGACCTGGTCGCCCTCGACCAGCCCCGACACGTCGTCGAACATCGCGACCAGCCGGTACCCGCCGCCCGTGCCGACCCGGGCGATCTGCACGCTGATCGCCACGATCAGCGCCACGCACAGACCGACGAACAACGCGAAGCGGACGAAGGTCCAGCGGCGCCGGACGCGTTCCATGTCAGCGCCTCCCGTCGGTCGGGCCGCAGGCGCCGACGATCAGTTCGCAGACGTCGGTGGCCACGAACGCCTCCACCTGGAGCTGGCGGCTGTTGCCGGGGCCGGGCGCCTCGATCAGCTCGTTCAGCAGGTCGACCAGCTCGTTCAGGCCGCGTACGCCGTCGCCGGCCAGGCCGAGCTGGGCGTAGATGAGCGCGGCCACCCGCTCCCCGGAGTGCACGCCGGCCCGCAGGTTCCCCCGGTGCTTGTCCAGGCCGTGCGCCACCTGGCCGGAGATCGAGGTGATCTCCTGGAGCAGGGCGCGTACCTTGTCGGCCCGCTTGAGCAGGTCGGGGGTGATGACGTTGACGTCGGAGGAGATGGCGACCAGCTCGTCCCCCTTGTCCGACAGGGCCGTGCCCAGCAGGGCGGCGTCGCGCAGGAACTGCCTGGCCCGCTCCCGCTGCCGGTGCGCGACGCCGACGACCGTGCCGGCGTCGCCGATCAGCTCGCGCAGGTCCTCTCCCTGGCCGTCGAGCCCCTTGGCCACGGTGTGCACGATGACCGCGACCTCGCGCGGATCGACGGCGTCCAGGCCGCGGTAGGCGTCGCCGAGCGTGTCGGACAGGTCGAGCGGGTCGCGGGTGTCGGTGATGACGGCGCCGGAGGTCAGGTAGGGGCCGGTGGTCTCGCCGGAGCCGAGGTCGAGGGCGAGGAACTTGGGGCCGAACACCGAGGCCGGCTCCACGGACGCGACCGCCGTCCGGGGCACCCGTACGCCGGGGTCGAGGTGCATGGTGACCACGGCGCGGCCCCGGGCGTCGAGCGCGAGGGAGGTCACGTCGCCGACCGTGATGCCGCGGATCTTGACCGGGGAACTGGTGTCCAGGCCCTGCCCGGCGCGGCCGAACACGGCGTCGATCCGGGTGCCGCTGGTCTCGGTGGCGGTGCGGACGACGTACAGGACGGTCGCGGCGAGCACCGCCAGCAACGCGAGCGCGATGCCCAGGCGGGCGGCGAGGGAGAGATCTGCTCTGGCCACCGGCTCACCCCGTCAGCGGTATGTTGCCGCCGGCGCCCCAGAACAGGTACGACAGCAACAGGTTGAGCAGCACGATCGTGACGATCGACTGGCGGATGGCCCGGCCCGCCGCCACCCCCACGCCCACCGGCCCGCCCGTGGCGTGGAAGCCGTGGAAGCAGTGGATGACGATGACGGCGAAGGCGAACACGGCGACCTTGGCGACGCTGAAGGCGATGTCGCTGACCGGTAGGTACAGGTAGAAGTAGTAGTCGTAGACCCCGGGCGCCAGCCCGAACAGCACGGTGCACATCAGCCGGGTGGCGAAGAAGCTGGCGAACAGCGCGATCAGATAGATCGGCACCAGGGCCAGCAGCGCCGCCACCACCCGGGTGCAGATCAGGTAGGTGAAGGCGTTGATGCCCATCACCTCCAGCGCGTCGATCTCCTCCGAGATCCGCATCGCGCCCAGCTCCGCCGTGAACGACGAGCCGACCTGCGCCGCCAGCGCAGTGGCCGCGATGATCGGGGTGATCTCGCGGACGTTGGCGAAGCTGCCGACCAGGCCCATGAACGACTCCGCGCCGATGGCCTGCAGCCCCTGGTAGCCCTGCAGGCCCACGGTCGCGCCCACGACGAACGCCATCGTGAACACCACGAAGATCATCCCGCCGCCGATGACGGTCGCGCCGACGCCCACCACGACGTCGCTGACCTGCCGGATGACGACCTTGAAGTACTTGAGCCGGAGCACGACGTCGCGTACGGAGTAGAACAGCACCTTCCACACGAACAGCGGCCAGTCGGCCAGCGTGGCGAACCGCTCGGCGACGTCCCGCCCCCTGAGGGCGAGTCTGAGGCCGGCCGTCCGCGTCACCATCAGAGCGACCTCGGCGGGTAGGCGAGGAAGTACACGGCCGAGATGACGTAGTTGAACGTGAACACCAGCATGAACGTCACCACGGTCGCCTGGTTGACCGCCCGCCCCACCCCGACCGGGCTGGACGCGCACGTCATGCCCTTGTAGCAGGCCACCCCCGCCGCGATGAACCCGAAGATCCACGCCTTGAACAGCGTGACGTAGAGGTCGGAGGCCACCACGAGCGACAGCGCCCCCTCGAAGTACGCGCCGGGGGTGACGCCCTGGACGATCACGTTGAAGAAGTAGCCGCCGGTCGCGCCCGCCAGGATGACCAGCGGGCACAGGCACACCGCGATCGTGCTGGCCGCCCACATGCGCGGGGTGACCAGGCGATGGATCGGGTTGACCGACATGACCTCCATCGCGCTCAGCTCGTCGCGGATGTGGCGCGCGCCGATGTCGGAGGTCATCGCGCTGCCCCCGGCCCCGGCGATCAGCAGCGCGCTGGCCAGCGGCGCCACCTCGCGGATCAGGCCGACGAAGACCGCGCTGCCGGTGGCCGAGCCGGCGCCGAGCTGGCGGGCCAGCTCGCCCACCTGTAAGGCCACGGTGGCGCCCAGCGGCAGGGAGACCAGCAGCACCGGGACGCTGGTGACGCGGGCGAGGAACCAGCACTGGTCGACGAACTCCCACCACCAGTGCCTGACGTCCCAGCTCCGGCGCAGGCCCTCCAGCACGATGACGAACAGGTCACCGACCTGGCCGAGCGCCGAGCCGGCCCGGCGCCCGACGTACCCGGACCAGGCCATCACCACCTCCGCCGCCTACGGATTGGCAACCCTACTGACGGGCTGTCCAGTAGGCCATGCTTCCGTGGGAATTTGCGGAAAAGGTATGAGAGCCGGCTCGCACCTTGTCAGCCCGGCACGAAACGTGACCGGTCCGTTACGACAGGGCGCCCATCCAGGACTCGATCTCGTCCGGGTGGCGGGGGAGCCCGGACGACATCAGGGTGGCCCCGTCGGCGGTGATCACCAGGTCGTCCTCGATGCGGATGCCGATGCCGCGCAGCTCCCGCGGCAGCGTCAGGTCGTCGGGCTGGAAGTACAGGCCCGGCTCGACGGTCAGCACGTTGCCCTCCTCCAGGACGCCGTCCAGGTAGACCTCCGCCCGCGACTTCGCGCAGTCGTGCACGTCCAGGCCGAGCATGTGGCCGCTGCTGCACAGCGTGTAGCGCCGGTAGAGGCCGGTCTCCATGAGCGTGTCCGTGGAGTCCTTCAGCAGGCCCCAGTCGCGCAGGCCGTCGCAGATGACGCGCATGGCCGCCAGGTGGAAGTCGCGGAAGCGGGCGCCCGGCCTGAGCGTGGCGATCGCCGCCGTCTGGGCCTCGTACACCAGCTCGTACGCCTGCCGCTGCACGGCGCTGAACCGGCCCGACAGGGGGAACGTGCGGGTGACGTCGGCCGTGTACAGCGTGTCCGCCTCCACCCCCGCGTCCAGGAGCAGCAGGTCGGCGGGGTCGAGCGCGCCGTCGTTGCGGATCCAGTGCAGCACGCAGGCGTGCGCCCCCGAGGCCACGATGCTGTCGTAACCGGAGGCGTTGCCCTCCAGCCGCGACCGCAGCCCGAACACGCCCTCCAGATACCGCTCGCCCCGCGGGTGCCCGAACGCCTGCGGCAGCGCGCGCACGACGTCCTCGAACCCGCGCACGGTGGCGTCCACGGCCGACTGCAGCTCGCCGACCTCCCACTCGTCCTTGACCAGCCGCATCTCCGCCAGGAACGACTCCAGCTCAGCGTCGCCCGCACCCCTGGGGACCCGCGCGTCCACGGTGGCGTCGACCCCGCGCAGCACCCGTGCCGGGCCGCCCAGCTCCAGCTCGCGGATGTGCGCGCACTCCACCTGGTACAGCTCCGCCGCCTCCGCCAGGTCCGGCCGGGGGCCGGCCCAGAACTCGCCGTAGCGGCGGTCGCGGTAGAACTCCTGGCCCTCCTCGCGCGGGGCGCGCGGCCTGACGTACAGGACCGCCTCGCCGGACGGCTCGATCACCAGCACGTCGTCCGACTCGCTCGCGCCCGTCAGGTACGAGTACGCGCTGTGCGGCCGGAACCGGTAGTCACTGTCGTTGCTGCGCACCTTCAGCGTGCCCGCCGGGATCACCAGCCGCTCGCCGGGGAAACGCTGCGCCAGCGCGGCCCGCCGCTTGGCCGCCCACGGCGCGATCGGCTTCGCGCTCACCTGAGCCGTCCGGGTCCCCGCCCACCCGGTGCGCATGAACGCGGCGAGCTCGTCCGTGACGGGCAGATCGTGGCTTCCGGTGTTGAGCGGCTCGGTCATTTGGCGGTCCTTGAGTGAATTTTCGGTTTTTGTATGGGATTAAGTACGGGAGCAGCCTACGTGACCGCTTGACGCGGTCCCCACAGGGTTGTTTGCCTTGACGCAGGGCTTGGAACACTCAGGGCAGAGGTGGTGCACATGCTCATCGGGACGATCCTTCGTGGCAAGGGCAGTGGCGTGACGACCGTGGCGCCTGGAGCGACCGTACGGGAGCTGCTCACCCAGCTCGCCGAGCACAACATCGGGGCCGTCGTCGTGTCCTCCGACGGGGTCACGATCGAGGGGATCGTCTCGGAGCGTGACGTCGTGCGGCGCCTGCACGACCGCGGCGCCGCGATCCTCGACTCGCCGGTCTCGGCGATCATGACCACCGAGGTCACCACGGTCGGACCGGGCGAGAACGTCGACTCGCTGCGCCGGACGATGACCACGCAGCGGTTCCGGCACATGCCCGTCGTGGAGAACGGCCGGCTCGTCGGCATCGTGAGCATCGGTGACGTGGTCAAGAGCGCCATCGAGGAGCTGGAGACGGAGAAGGCGTCGCTCGTCGACTACCTCCACCGTTGACAGGGATGGCACGCTTGGGTCCGTGATGTACGGGCCCCCACCCCCTGACTACCCCCGGGTCCCCGAGTACCCGCGGGCGACGAGCAGTCCGCCGATCATCGTGCTCGTCTCCGGGCTGGCCGCCCTGCTGGGCTTCCTGCTGGGCGTCTTCGTCGGGTTCGGCGCGCAGACGGCGTCGTCGGGTGAGTCCGAGCCCAGGGTCACGGTGACGGTCGAGGAGAGCCCGACGGCCGAGCCCGAGCTCTCCATCCCCGCGGAGACCACCCCGCCGCAGACGGTTCCCAGCCAGACGGTCCCCAGCCAGACCGCGCCGGGCCAGACCCAGCCCAGCCAGACGGTGCCCAGCCAGACCCAGCCTGGTCAGACGCCGCCCGGTCAGACGACCCAGCCCGGTGGCGGTACCGCCACCGGGCCCGCTACTGGGCCCGCTACTGGGCCCGCCACTGGGCCCGCCACTGGGCCCGCCACTGGGCCCGCCATCAACCCCGCGTCCCTGCGCACCCTCGTCGTCGGCACCGACATCCAGCCCGGCACCTACCGCACGGCCGGGCCCACCTCCGGGTTCCCCCTCTGCTACTGGGCCAGGCTGAGGAGCACGACCGGCGACGTGATCGCGACCGGCATGCCGACCGGCGCCGCCACCGTCACCATCCAGGCGACGGACAAGGCGTTCCAGACCGGCGGATGCGCGGAGTGGACCAGGGCGTGACGCCTTTCCCGTGGAGCCCGGCGACGTCGACGGCTACGGCGACGACAGCGGCTTCCGGCTCAGGGCCGCCGAGCAGGCGGATCGGCGCGTAAATCCTCGTGTATGCCGGTGTTGGCACTGGTAGGGCCAGCGTAGGAGGATGCGCTCAGCCCACCAAGGAGGAAGACATGTCGGTGTTGAAGAACTTCGTGGACAGCGTGCGCAGCGGGGCGATCGAGGTGATCGACCTCACCGCTCCGCTGACGTCGGAGACGCCGATCCTCCAGCTGCCCGAGCCGTTCGGCAACACGATCCCGTTCCGGCTGGAGGAGATCAGCCGCTACGACGACCGAGGCCCGGCCTGGTACTGGAACGACATCCACACCGGTGAGCACACCGGCACCCACTTCGACGCCCCCGTCCACTGGGTGACCGCCCGCGACGGCCAGGACGTCTCCCAGGTGCCCGCGCGCAGCCTCATCGCGCCCGCCGTGGTGCTCGACTTCGCGGCGGAGGCGTCGAAGGACCCCGACTTCCTCCTGCGGATCGACCACGTCAAGGAGTGGGAGCGGGTCAACGGCCCGCTCCCCGAGGGCGGCTGGCTCCTCTACCGCACCGGCTGGGACGCCCGCTCCGCCGACCAGGCCGCCTTCCTGAACGCCAACGAGACCGGGCCGCACACGCCCGGCGTGTCGGTGGAGTGCGCCGAGTGGCTGGCGTCCGAGACCCCCATCCTCGGCCTCGGCGTCGAGACCGTCGGCACCGACGCCGGCGCCGCCCACTCCTTCGACCCGCCCTTCCCCTGCCACTCCTTCCTGCTGGGCGCCGGCAAGTACGGCCTCACCCAGCTGCGCAACATCGACCGCCTGCCGGTGACCGGCGCCGTCGTGGTCGCCCCGCCGCTGCCCATCGTGGGCGGCTCGGGCAGCCCCGTGCGCGTGCTGGCCCTGGTGGAACGTTGATCGTCGCGGAGGCCGTCGGCCGGGCCCTGGCCGCCTGCGGGGCCCGGACCGCCTTCGGGGTGATCGGCAGCGGCAACTTCCACGCCACGAGGGCGGGGCCGCCACGATGGCCGACGCCTACGCCCGGATGAGCGGCCAGGCCGGGATCGTGTCGGTCCACCAGGGGCCCGGGCTCACCAACGCGATGACCGGCATCACGGAGGCGGCCAAGAGCCGGACGCCGCTGATCGTCCTGGCGGGTGAGGCCACCGAGGTCCGGTCCAACTTCCACATCGACCAGGCCGCGCTGGCCACGGCGGTGGGGGCGGTGCCGATGCGGGTCACGGCGCCGGGCACCGCCGTGGCCGAGGCGGTGGAGGCGTACCGGGTGGCGGTGGCGGAGCGGCGTACGGTGCTGCTGAACCTGCCCCTCGACGTCCAGGCCGCCCCCTACGACGGCCCGCCGCCGTCGCAGGTCGCACCCATGAACGCGGGCGAGCCCGCGTCGGGCGGGGTGCCGTCGGGTGCGGTGGCGTCGGGTGTGGTGGCGTCGGGTGTGGTGGCGTCGGGTGTGGTGGCGTCGGGTGAGGTGGCGGAGCTGGCGCGGGTGCTGGCGGCGGCCCGGCGGCCGGTGTTCATCGCCGGGCGCGGCGCCCGGCACGCGCGCCGGGAGCTGGTGGAGCTGGCCGACCGGACGGGTGCGCTGCTGGCGACGTCCGCGGTGGCCAGGGGGCTCTTCCGCGGCAGCCCGTGGGACCTGGACGTGTCCGGCGGCTTCGCCACGCCGCTGACCGCCGAGCTGATCCGGGGCGCCGACCTCGTCATCGGCTGGGGCTGCGCCCTGAACATGTGGACCACCCGCCACGGCTCCCTGATCTCTCCGGGCACGAAGGTGGTGAAGGTGGACCTCGACCCGGCGGCGCTCAAGACGCACGTGCCCGCCGACCTGGGCGTGGTGGGCGACGTGGCGGCCGTGGCCCGCGCGCTGGCCGACCGGCTCGCCGCGGGGCCCGTGGGGGGCTGCCGCTCGCCGGAGCTGGCGCGGCGGATCCAGGCGGAGGGCCGCTGGCGGGCGGTCCCGTACGACGACGAGAGCGGCGACGGCAGGATCGACCCCAGGACCCTCACCATCGGCCTGGACGACCTCCTGCCCCGCGAGCGGATCGTCGCCATCGACTCCGGAAACTTCATGGGATATCCGTCGATGTTCCTCGATGTCCCGGACGAGGGCGGGTTCTGCTTCACCCAGGCGTTCCAGTCGGTCGGGCTGGGCCTGGCGACGGCGATCGGCGCCGCCGTGGCCCGCCCGGACCGGCTCCCGGTGGCCGCGCTCGGCGACGGCGGCGCCCTGATGGGCCTGGCGGAGCTGGAGACCGTGGTCCGCCTGGGCCTGCCGATGGTGATCGTCGTGTACGACGACGAGGCGTACGGCGCCGAGGTCCACCACTTCGGCCCGCACGGGCACCCTCTGGGCACCGTCACGTTCCCCCCGGCCGACCTGGCCGCCATCGCCCGGGGCCAGGGCCTGGCCGCCGTGACCGTCACCGGGCCGGACGACCTGGCGGGCGTGGCCGAATGGCTGGAGGGAGCGCGTGAGAGGCCGCTGCTGGTGCACGCCAAGGTGACGAGGGAGCACGGCTCCTGGTGGCTGGAGGAGGCGTTCAGGGGCCACTGAGCACGCGGCGGAGGTCAGAGCTTGCGGAGTTCAGGGGCCACTGAGCACGCGGCGGAGGTCAGAGCTTGCGGAAGGTGCGGGCCTCCTCGGCCGCGGCCAGCACGTCGGCCAGCGGCTGGCCCGCGCCCGCCGCCACCGCCGCCGCGATCGCCCCCTCCACGAACGGCACGTCCGCCACCACGACCCGCCCGTCCTCCATCAGCAGCCGGGCGGTCAGCACCGAGCTGCCGAGGTCGGGGATGAGCACCACCCCGTCACCCCGGTCGACGCTGCGCACCGCCGCCTCGATGACGTCCACGCTCGTGCCCAGCCCGCCGTGCTCCATCCCTCCGGCGGCGACCACGGGAGCGTCCTCGCCCGCGATGCCGCGGACCAGCGCCACCGCCTCGGTCGCGAAAGCGGCGCTGTGGGAGACCAGGACCACGCCCACCATCGCTATGCCGCCACGGTGGCCAGCGCCTCCAGGAACAGCGCCGCCGACGCCGCCCCCGGGTCCTCGTGCCCGATGCTGCGCTCCCCGAGGTAGCTGGCCCGGCCCTTCCTGGCCTGCATCGGGATCGTGGCCTTGGCGCCCTCGGCGGCCGCCCGCGCCGCCTGGTCGAGCGCCTTGCGCACGCCCACCCCGTCGCGTACGGCCAGGGCCAGCGCGCGGGAGGCAGGGGCCAGGGCGTCCACCATGGTCTTGTCGCCCAGCGCGGCCTTGCCCAGCCGCTCGACCGCCACGACCCCCTCCTCGAACGCCGTCGTGAACCCGGCCAGCGTCACCGGCGTCTCCAGCGCCTTGCCCATCTGCCGGAACACCGACCCGTACAGCGGCCCGGAGGCGCCCCCGACGCGGCGGATCAGCGTCGTGCCGGCCGCCGTCAGCACCTCCGCCGGGGAGCCCGGCGGCGAGCCGTCCAGCGCCTTGAGCACCTCGGTGAGCCCGCGGTCGAGGTTCGTGCCGTGGTCGGCGTCGCCGATCGCGGCGTCGAGCCGGTTCAGCCGGTCGCGGTTCTCGCGCACGAGCCTGGCCGTCTCCTCGAACCAGGCCAGGAACAGGTCGGTGTCCATCAGCGCCCCCACCGCAGCGCGGGCGTCTCCACCGGCGCGTCCCACAACCGGGTCATCGCGTCGTCGACCCGGCAGACGGACACGGAGAAGCCCTGCATGTCCAGGCTCGTCACGTAGTTGCCCACCAGCGAGCGCGAGATCCGCGCCCCCTTGCCCTTGACGAACGCCGCCACCTCCGCGAACACCACGTACAGCTCGATGAGCGGGGTGCCGCCCATGCCGTTCACCATCACCAGCAGGTCGCCCTGGAGCGGCAGGTCGCCGTGGATGGCCTCCATCGCCACGCCCGCCAGCTCGCGCGCCGACACCAGCGGCACCCTGGCCCGGCCGGGCTCTCCGTGGATGCCGATGCCCAGCTCCACCTCCGTCTCGGGCAGGTCGAAGGTCGGCTTCCCGGCGGCCGGGGCCGTGCAGGAGGTCAGCGCGATGCCGAACGACCTGCTGCGCTCATCCACCTCGGCCGCCACCGCCGCGACCTCGGCCAGCGCCGCGCCCTCCTCGGCCAGCGCCCCGGCGATCTTCTCCACGAACACCGTCGCCCCCGTGCCGCGGCGGCCCGCCGTGTAGAGGGAGTCCCGTACGGCCACGTCGTCGTCCACCAGCACGGTGGCCACCTCGACGTCCTCGACCAGCTCGGCGGCCATCTCGAAGTTGAGCACGTCGCCGGTGTAGTTCTTGACGATGTGGACCACCCCGGCCCCGCCGTCCACGCCCCTCGTCGCCTCGATGATCGGGTCGGGGACCGGCGAGGTGAAGATCTCGCCGGGGCAGGCGGCGTCGAGCATGCCGTGGCCGACGAAACCGGAGTGCAGCGGCTCGTGCCCGGACCCGCCGCCCGAGACCAGCCCGACCTTCCCCGGCCGCGGCCCCTCGGCCCGGTAGACCACCTGGTCGCGGACCCGCAGCGACGGGTGGGCCGCCGCCAGGCCGTTCAGCGCGTCCTCAACGACGGAGTCTGCCGTGTTGATGAGCTTCTTCATGGTCAAAACATCTGCCCGTTTTCACGACCGCGCAAGCGTCGTAGCGTGTGCGGCGTGGAGGTCTTCTACAGCCCGTACGATCCCGCGACCAACGACGAGCCCTACTCCGTCTACGCGCGGCTGCGCGCGCAGGCGCCGCTCTACCACAACGCCGGCCTGGACTTCTGGGCGCTGTCCCGGCACGCCGACGTCTCGGCCGCGCTCACCGACAGCGCGCTGCTGTCCAGCGACCACGGTCCCATGCTCGACCCGGGCGCCTGGGGCACGCACGCCCGCAGGTTCCTGTCGTTCGTGGCGATGGACCCACCCGAGCACACCCGCATGCGCGCCGCCATCTCCCGGGGCTTCACCCCGCGCCGGGTCGCCGCGCTGGAGCCCATGATCAGGGAGATCGCGCGCGAGCACATCGAGGAGGCCGTCGAGCGGGAGACGTTCGACTTCGCCCGCGACATCGCGGCCAAGCTGCCGCTCGACGTGATCTCCGAGCTGGTGGGCGTGCCGCCGTCGTACCGGGCGGGCGTGCGCCGCGACTTCAGCTCCGTGCTCGCCTACGACCCCGAGGGCAAGATGGCCGAGGACGGCCTCAAGGGCATCGTCTCCCTCGGCGACTACTACCGCTCGATCATCGCCGAGCGCCGGGCCGCGCCGGGCGACGACCTCGTCTCCGCGCTCGTCGCCGACGACGAGCTGACCGACGAGGACATCGTGGCGTTCCTGTTCCTGCTCATCGGCGCCGGCGCGGAGACGACCACCCACCTGCTCAGCGCCGCCTGGTACTGGGCGTGGCGCAACCCCGCCCAGCGCGCCGCCGCCTTCGGCGGGGCGATCACCGGGTGGATGGAGGAGTCGCTGCGCTACGACACCCCCGCGCACGGCGTCGCCCGCCGCCTCACGCGGGACACCGAGTGGTACGGCACCCGCGTCCCCGAGGGCGCCAAGGTCTGGCTGCTGATCGGCTCGGCCAACCGCGACGAGGACGTCTTCGCCCACCCGGACGTCTACGACCTGACCCGCGACACCGGCCGGGCCATCAGCTTCGGCGCCGGCCGCCACTACTGCCTCGGCGGCCCCCTGGCCCGCCTGGAGGGCCGGGTGGCGCTGGAGGAGCTCACGAAGGCCGTCTCACCCGACTACGACATCGACGAGACGGGCATCAGGAGGACCGCCCACGGCAATGTCCGGGGGATGGTCAACCTCCCGACTACCGTGAAACGTGCCTGAGTACGTTACCTTCTGCTCATGGCTGAGATCGTGTACCCGCCGGTGATCGCCGCCGCGCGGACCCTCTTTCGCGTGCTCGACATCCGCTTCCGCCTGGAGGGGACCGAGCACGTGCCGCGGACCGGGGGAGCGGTGCTGGTGAGCAATCACATCAGCTACCTCGACTTCATCTTCGCCGGGTTCGCCGCGCTGCCGTCCAAGCGGCTGGTGCGGTTCATGGCCAAGCAGGACGTGTTCGACAACCGGATCTCGGGGCCGCTGATGCGCGGGATGCACCACATCTCGGTGGACCGGGGGGCGGGGGCGGGCTCGTACGCCACGGCGCTGCGGATGTTGAAGGCCGGCGAGGTGGTGGGCGTGTTCGCCGAGGCGACGATCAGCAGGTCGTTCACCGTCAAGGAGATCAAGAACGGCGCGATCCGGATGGCCCAGGCGACGAACACGCCGGTGATCCCGGTGGCGCTGTGGGGCGACCACCGGCTGTGGACCAAGGGCCGGCCGCGCAGGCTGCTGCAGCGGCACGTGCCGGTCACCATCCTGGTGGGCGAGCCGATGCACCCCAAGCGCGGGGAGAACGTCAACGACCACACGGCCGATCTGCACCGGCGGATGTCGGAGCTGGTGGACCGGGCGCAGCGCACCTACCCGGAGATCCCGCCGGGCGTGTGGTGGCAGCCGGCCCACCTCGGGGGGACGGCACCGACCCCGGAGGAGGCGGCCGCCATGGACGCCGCCGAGGCGGAGGCCAGGTCGAAGAAGGTGGAGTAGACCGGCCGCTGTCTGCGAGGCGGCGGTCTGCCGCGTTCGGGATAACCGGCCATTATCACGTACATGACGCATACGCGTGCTCGTCGAGGTCATGGGCGTGGGATGTTGCGCAGGTTCGAGCGGGCGAGCTGGATCATGCGGCCGCCGCCGCCGCTGAGCACGAGCTTGCTGGTGGTGGTGGCGAAGCCGGCCAGTTGCGGTTGTCGTACTGGATCCATTCCTTGCCGCGCAGCGCGTGCCCGACCGGTGCCTTGACGCGTTCGGCGAAGGCCATGACCTCCTCGTGGGAGCCGGCCGTGCCGCTGCCGCAGAACAGTGTGATTTTCTCGGCCTCGTCGACCAGCCGGGCCAGCTCGGCGATCTCGGCCTCGCCGGGCCGTACGACCGGCCGCCGGGTGAGCAGGGCAGGTTCGACGGTCCGCTGCGGCGCGTCCTGGACGGCGATGTCTCCCGACATGCTGACGACCGCGACGCCCGAGCGGCCGATCGCGTGCTGGATGGCGGTCTGCAGGATGCGCGGCATCTGCGCCGGATGTGAGATCAGCTCGGAGTAGTGGCTGCATTCGGCGAACAACCGGTGCGGGTGGGTCTCCTGGAAGAACGAGGTGCCGATCTCGGCGCTGGGGATGTGGGCGGCCAGCGCCAGCACCGGCGCCATGCTGCGCTGCGCGTCGAACAACCCGTTGATCAGGTGCAGATGGCCTGGGCCGCAACTGCCCGCACACGCGCCCAGACGCCCGGTGAGCTGCGCCTCCGCGCCTGCCGCGAACGCCCGGACGGCGAGGTCGTCGCCGAGCCGCCAGAGCTGGTTGTCCCAGCCCCGCGCGCCGCTCGCCGCTCGCCGGGTAATCGGCCAGGTCGGGGTGCTGGTCACGCCCGCGACTTCCAGGCAAGGCCTCATATGGACAAGACGCCCGGGAGGCGATGAACGGTTGGGGCATTCCCGAAAACCGTACAGACATGATCATCTACGGCCGGGCATACCGCCGATATACCGGCGCTCCCTACGCTCCCTTCGACGGATGCAAGTCAAGGTAACGGAAAGGGCATCATGCGACTGAGCACCATACTTCGGCATGCGGCGATCGTCGGGACCGCGGGACTGACGTTGTCGATCGTCGGCGCCGGCGGCGCTTCCGCCTCTGCGTCGGCTGACAAGACTCTCAGCGGCAGTTGCTCGTCGGACCCCAAGGGTTACAGCGGCTCGGCGCGCTACTACTACAACAGCGCAGGGAGTGACGTCTTCACCAAGTTCACGTACACGATTGGCGGTCGCGCCGGATCGAAGACCGACGTGGCCATCGATGTCTATTCGGACAAGAACAACGCGGTCGACAAGTGGCACGGCGGTTGGGGCACCGACAGCGCCAAGGTGGGCACGAAGAGCGCGACCGTCCACATCATCAGCCCGGCGAAGGACAAGGTCTACGTGAAATTCTGGGTGCGCTGGGACCTTCCGGGCCTCGACCCCACGTGCAGCTTCCAGACCAAGCGGATCTAGCGGCCGATGAACCACCGCGCACTTGTCGCGTCCCTGCTGGCGCTGGTGGCGGTCACGTCGTGTTCCACCGGCGGTGAGCAGGAAATTCCGCCGGTCTTCGTCGCCGCCTCCTCGACGGGGGCGATCGTGTACGACCCGCAGACCGAATCGCACCTCGGGTACGCCTCGGACGGGCGGCACGTGTGGACGGACAAGCAGGCTGCCGTCTGCGCGGCCCGATGCCCTGAAGCGGCCTTCTCCACCGCTACCCGGAAGGTGCTGAGCCGGCGGGGCGATGCGGACACGGTCGTCGCCGAGGGAGAGACGCTCCAGATCCAGCGTTCGGACGGCAAGAAGGAGAGCCATCAGGTCGCCGGCGTGGAGAACGTCCTCTGGCGGGAGAGCCCCGACCGGACGACGGCTCTGCTGCTCTACGCCGACCCCACGCTGCCCGGCGGTGAGATCCTGCGCTTCCAGCGCGACGCTCACGGATGGCGGGCTACAGGGGAGCGCGTGCCCGCCGGGGGGTTCTGGGGTGGCTGCGTCGGCGGAGACTGGGCGGTCCTGACCGGCGAGCGCGGAGGGATACTCAAGGACGGGACCGTCGTTCCCCTTCAGGTCGATCTCGACCAGCCCGGGGAATGCGTGGCCGGTACGCGAGGGGGCGCGGTGGTGTCCCGCTACGTCGACCAGCGCGGAACCCATCACACCGAGGTGCGCGGCATCGACCCGAGCGGGCGGCAGACGTGGTCGCGCGATGTCGCCGCTCGGGCCGGTGTGATCGCCGATCCGTCCGGTACGGCGGTCGGCCTGGTCCACGATGGTGAGCTGGAATTGCTCGACGTCAAGGGGGAGGTCCGCGAGCGGCGCGAGGACGTCGTCGCGGCCAGCTTCACTGAGACGGGCCGCCTGGTGACGGTGAACGCCGACGGCGAGGTCACCTGGGCCGCATAAAGCTCACTCATCCGCGTGTCAGACGGCGTGTACGCCTGTGCGAACGTGCGCTGGCCGGTTCGGCCGGCGCACAAGCCTCATCGCTGTGCGGCTCAGGGCCGTCACCTCAGCGCGGACCTGACCCGTCCACTGGCCAAGCTCCTCTGGATCAACGAACTCACGAACTCCTCCAGACCCCTGTTCAACTACTTCCGCAACAAGGAAGACCTCGCGCTGCGGCTGCGCGCCTGGATCACCACCGGGCTCGGACACGAGCGCGTCCCGGCGATCATCGCCCGCGAGATGACCGCCTGGCACGATCACCTGGCCGCCGCCGGGCGGCACGCGAAAGACCGGCAGCACGGCCGCCATGGCACCGGCGACGGTCAACAACCACCTTGCCCACGTCTCGGCGCTGTTCTCCTGGATCAGCGCCCACGCCCCGGCCGCCCTGCTGCCCAGCGGGGACCCCACCAAGCGCGCCGAGCCGCTGCGCCTGCCCGCCCCCGAGGTCCGCGCCCTGTCCGGCGCCCAGGTCCGCACCGTCAACAACGTGCTGGACCGCCTGGAATCTGCGCCGCGCCCAGATCGCCGGCCTGGACCTGGCCCAGCTACAGCCCGCGATCCCGAGCACCTACGACAGACCAATCAGGCCAGGCCGACCGGGGCACGCGGCAAAGGCCGCACCACTTTGACGCTTACCTGGTCTGCCCCAACCGGATCTCCGACATATGATCATGCGCATATGCGGGAAACCAGCGAACCCCCGATCGCCAGGGTGGACGTCGTGCGCGCGGCAAAGCCGTCAAAGGGTCGTGGTGGCGGCGCATACACTTCGTGCCGGGCTGGGGCGCCGGCAACGAGTCGACTCTCCGGCAGCGCGTCAGAGCGGTCACGGCTTCCCTATCGCACCGGCTTCAGTACCGCCTGCAGGAGCACGACGCCCTCGCCGTACTTGTCCTTCAGCCGTTGCTGGAGCT
>NZ_JBQQCB010000037.1:0-88183 GCF_052246675.1 Nonomuraea sp. KM90
GGAATAGGTCCTCCTCGACACACCGAGATGTGCGCAATCTTGCACGTTTACTCGCACACTTCAAGTGTTTCGCGTGATCGTTTGACGCAAGATGCTTACTTCTGCGCGATTTTGACTGATAGAATGCCGCCGTGCTCCAGCGCCTCCGGCATGCCGAGATCATGCGCCGCGTCCGCGCCTCGGGCGCCACCAGCGTGCGCGATCTCGCCAGCCAGCTCGGCGTGAGCCCGTCCACCATCCGCAGGGACCTCGAAGTGCTCGACCGCGACGGCACGCTGCGCCGCGTCCGCGGCGGCGCCCTGGCCGGCGTCCTGAACGGTGTCGACGCCGACGCCGACCGGCCCTTCGCCGAGGTGGCGGTCACCGACGAGCAGGACAAGGAGGCCGTGGCCGCGCGCGCCGCCGGGCTCGTCGGCGACGGCGACGTGGTGCTGCTCGACATCGGGACGACCACGATGCGGCTGGCCCGCCGGCTGCGCGGGCGCCGCGTCACCGTGGTGACCTCCAGCCTCGCCGTCCTCGACGTGCTGCGCTCCGATCCGCAGGTCGAGCTGCTGCTGCTCGGCGGCATGGTGCGCCGGACGTACCACTCGCTGGTCGGGGTGCTGACCGAGGCCGCGCTGAGCCAGGTGGTGGCCGACCGGGTGTTCCTGGGGGCCAGCGGCGTGCGCCCCGACGGGCAGCTCGTGGACACCACGCTCGCCGAGGTGCCGCTGAAGCGCGCCATGATCGCGGCGGCCGGGCAGGTGGTGCTGCTGGTGGACCGGCACAAGTTCCCCGGCACCGGCGCCCTGCGGGTGTGCGGGCCCGAGGACGTCGACGTGATCGTCACGAACGAGGGCGCCGACGCGGCGACGCTGCGCGCCTGCGCCGCCGCGGGCGCCGAGGTGCTGCTCGCGTGAAGGGACGACGATGAGACTGGCCGTTCTCGGCGGCGGGGGCTTCCGGGTCCCGCTCGTGTACGGCGCGCTGCTGCGCGACTCCGCCAAGCCCCGGGTGGAGGAGGTGGTGCTGTACGACGTGTCGCCCGAGCGGCTGGAGGCCATCTCGCACGTGCTGCGCGGGCTGGCCGCCGGGCACGACGACCCGCCTCGCGTACGCACCACGACCGACCTCGACACCGCGCTGCGCGACGCGGCGTTCGTCTTCTCGGCTGTCCGCGTCGGCGGGCTGGCCGGCCGCACCGCCGACGAGCGGGTGGCGCTGGACCTCGGACTGGTCGGCCAGGAGACGACCGGACCGGGGGGCATCGCGTTCGGCCTGCGTACCGTGCCGGTCGCGGTGCGCGTGGCGGAGCGGGTGGCCGCACTCGCGCCCCGGGCGTGGGTCATCAACTTCACCAACCCGGCCGGGATGATCACCGAGGCCATGCGGCGGGTGCTCGGCGACCGCGTGATCGGCATCTGCGACTCGCCGATCGGGCTGATCCGGCGGGCCGCCGCCGCCCTCGGGCTCGACCCGGCGCGCGTGGCGCCCGACTACGTGGGGCTCAACCATCTCGGCTGGCTGCGCGGTCTCTCCTACGAGGGACGCGACGTGCTGCCCCGCCTGCTCGCCGACGACGTGGCGCTGCGGCAGGTCGAGGAGGCCCGGCTGCTCGGCGCCGACTGGGTGCGGGCGCTGGGGGCGCTGCCGAACGAGTACCTGTACTACTACTACTTCGCGCGGGAGGTCGTCGCGGCGAGCTCGGGGCGTACCCGCGGGGAGGCGCTGCTGGAGCAGCAGGACCGGTTCTACGCCGCCGTGGCCGCCCGGCCCGGCGACGCGCTGGCCGAGTGGCGGCGGGCACGCAGGGAGCGGGACGCGACGTACATGGCGGAGGCGCGCGGCGCCACCGACGCGCGCGAGCGCGACGCCGCCGATCTGGAGGCGGGCGGGTACGAGGGGATCGCGCTCGCGCTCATGGCCGCCATCGCGCGCGGGGAGCCGGCCACCATGATCCTCAACGTCCGCAACGGGGCCGCGGTGCCCGGGCTGCCCGAGGAGGCGGTCGTGGAGATCCCGTGCGCCGTCGACGGCTCCGGCGTGCGGCCCCTGGCCACCCGCCCGCTGCCGGGCTCCTTCCTGGGCCTGGCGCAGCAGGTCAAAGCGGTCGAGCAGACGGTCATCGAGGCCGCGCTGACGGGGTCGTCGCGGCTGGCGGTGGCGGCGTTCGCGCTGCATCCGCTGGTGGACTCGGTGACGACGGCGCGGCGGCTGCTCGACGGCTACCGCGCCCGCATCCCGGAACTGGCGGCCGTCCTCCCGGACTGACCACCGGGCGCGGCCCGCGCGGGCCCCTGCCTTGGACCCTGCCTTGGACCCTGCCGTGCGCTCATCCGTCGTGGGCTGAGCCGTCGTGCGCCTCCAGCCGTGCCGCCGCCGTGGCCTTGATCCCGCTCTCCAGGAACCGCCCGACGACCTGCCGTTCCTCGGGCGTGAACGCGTCGATCGCGGCCGACAGGTGCCGGGCCAGCGGGGCGAAGAACCGGCGGGCCAGCTCGGCGGCCTGCTCGTTGAGCACGACCTCGACCTTGCGGCGGTCGGTCGTGCTGCGCCGCCGCTCGACGTGCCCGGCGTGCTCCAGCCGGTCGATCAGGGCGGTGGTGGCGGGCGGGCTGAGGTTGAGCGCGCCGCCGAGCCCGCCGGGGGTGAGCGGCCGGCCGGCCCGCGCCGCGTCGAGGATGACCACCAGGGCGTTCAGGTCCGTACGGTGCAGCCGGTGCAGGGCCGCGAAGCGCTCGGCGAACCGGTCGCTCTCCACGTACAGCGCGCGGATCAGCACCATCAGCTCGAACGCGTCCGGTCGTTCCTCTCGGCTTGCTGCCATGCCGCTATTATTCCATAATCGAAACGTTCCATGATGGAAGCACTTTGAACGGAGCCCTTGTGCTGAGGAACGTGAGTGCGGGCCGCGCGCTTGTCCTCGGCGTGGTGGCCAGCGCCGCCATCACCGCGCTGATCTGGCTGCTGGGCCGGCGGCTGCACGGCATCGACCTGCTGCCCGACCAGGGCGCCTCCTGGTACTACTGGCAGCTCCCCGACCCCACCGTCTGGACCCGGGTGTCGGCCTGGACCGGCTACGCGGCCCACCAGCTCGCCTTCTGGTGGCTGATCCACCATGCCCAGACCAGGGTTCGCCGCTACACCTCGGGCCTGCACCGGGTCAACGTCGTCGCGCTGGCCGTCAACGCCGCCTTCATCGCCCTGCACACCCTGCAGACGCACCTGTTCTACGACGGGCTCGCCCAGGACGTGTCGATCTACAGCTCGCAGGGCTCGGTGATCCTGCTGCTCGTGGTCGTCCTGCTGATGGAGAACCGGCGGCGCGGGCTCTTCCTCGGCCGGCCCGCCCCCATCGGCCGGGCCGTCGTCGGCTTCGCCCGCCGCTACCACGGCTATCTGTTCAGCTGGGCGGCCGTCTACACCTTCTGGTACCACCCGGTGGAGGCCACCTCCGGCCACCTGATCGGCTTCTTCTACATGTTCCTGCTGCTCCTGCAGGGCTCCCTCTTCCTCACCAGGGCCCACACGAACCGCTGGTGGACGCTCACCCTGGAGGCCGCGGTCGCCGTGCACGGCACCCTGGTGGCCGTCATGACCTCCGGCCCGGACGGGGCGTGGCCGATGTTCCTGTTCGGCTTCCTGGGGGTCTTCGTCATCACCCAGATGCACGGCCTGGGCCTGTCGGCCGCCACCCGCTGGGTGCTGGCCGCCTGCTACGTGGGGGCGGCCATGGTCGTGTACGGACTGCGCGGCGACCTCGGCGGCGCGGCCCGGGAGGCGGTCAGGATCCCGGCGATCGAGTACGTCCTGGTCGGCCTGCTCGCCCTGCTGCTGTGGCTGGCCCTGCGCGCCGCCGCCAGGCTCCGCCCGGAGGCGGAGAGCCTCCGGTAGAGGATTTCCCCCGCCCGCGCCGACGAACGCACCAGCGCCAGCCCACCGGCCGGATTGGCCGGCCCCCACGCCAGGTCACCCCCGGCCCCGGACGTCTTGCCGGCCGGCGGCCCGAGGTGCAGGGTGACCGGCGACGGCCGTGGCGATAGTTCCTCGCGTACGGGTGGCCGCTAGCCGGCGCCCCAGCCGTGGGTCTTCATGAGGCGGGCCGCGACCCGGGCGAAGCGATCGCCGTCCAGCACGGCGCCCTCTCGCCTGATGTCGTCCTCGTCCAGCACGAACACCCGGTCCAGGCGTACGTACGACACCCGGCCGTCACGCCCCCACGCGCCCAGCTCCAGCCAGTCGGGCCCGTCCTCGCCCCTGCTGGACAGCATCATGCCCAGGAGCCTGCGCCCCGTGCGGCCCACGATCAGCAACGGCCGGTCCTTGCCCCGGGACGGGTCCTCCTCGTACGGGACCCACGCCCAGACGATCTCGCCGGGGTCGGCCAGGCCGTCGAGGTCGGGGGAGTAGGCCAGGGTGGCGGGGCCGTGGAGGGAATGGATCTCGCGGACGGCGCCCCGGGCCGGGCGGGGGTCCTCACCTAGATCACGCATTGGGGGAGCTTATGGCGGCGGGTCGGTGAAAATCCACTCGGTCCCGCATTCCGGGCCGTGAGCAGGCGGCGCAGGGCGGTGGGGGTGTGGCAGACGTGGCGGCGGATCGTCCGGGTCAGGTGCGCCTGGTCGGCGAACCCCAGGTCGGCGGCCAGCACGGCCAGGCTCGGCTCGCCGAGCTCCAGCCGGTCGAGGGCCCGGCCCACGCGCACACGGTTGCGGTGGCGGGTCAGGGAGACGCCCAGCTCGCGGGTGAAGGCGCGGCTCAGCTGGAACGGCGACACGCCCAGGAGCCGGGCCGGCGAGACGAGGCCGCCCGCCTCGGGGACGTCGGGGCCGCCGCGAAGGAGCTCGCGGGGCTCGGTGCCACCGTGCCGGACGTCCAGCCGGGCGGTTGACGACTGGACGGTGCTCGTCGACCCCGAAGGCCACCCCTTCTGCCTCATGCCCGCCGGTCAGAGGGCGGAGAAGAACGCCCGGATGTCGGTCACGAGCAGGTCGGGGGCCTGGAGGGCGGCGTAGTGGCCGCCCCTCGGGAACTCCGACCAGTGCACCACGTGGTGAACCCGGTCGGCGTACCGCCGCACGGTCGTGTCGCCGGGGAAGATCGCGAAGCCGGTCGGCGTGGGGTCGGGCTCGGCGGGCGGGGCCCAGTCGGGGGCGCTCTCCTTGTACAGGCGGCCGGCCGAGCCCGCCGTGCCGGTGAACCAGTAGATGGCCACGTCGGTCAGGATGTCGTCGGGGGAGAGGCCGCCGATGTCCTGGCCCCAGGAGGCGAACGCGTCCAGGTTCCAGGCGAGCTGCCCGGCCGGCGAGTCCACCAGGGCGTACGCGAGGGTCTGCGGCCGGGTGCCCTGGATGACGGCGTACCCGGAGACCTCCTGCCACTCCTCCACCCCGGCGGCCCGCGCCCGCTCCTCCTCCGTCAGGCCGGACAGGTCGTCGGTGGGGAAGGCGGTGACAGAGGCGTTCAGGTGCACCCCGGCCACCCGGCCGGGGGCGGCCCGGCCCACCGCGGCCGAGATCAGCGAGCCGAAGTCGCCGCCCTGCACGCCGAACCGGTCGTACCCGAGCCGGTCCATCAGCGTGACCCACGCGGCGGCGATCCGCCGCACCCCCCAGCCCGGCGAGCGGGTGGGGCCGGAGAAGGCGAAGCCCGGGATGGAGGGGACGACCAGGTGGAAGTCCCGGCTGAGCGGCCCGGCCACGCGCGCGAAGTCGGCGAACGAGCTGGGCCACCCGTGCGTCAGCAGCAGCGGCAGCGCGCCGGGACGGTCCGAGCGGACGTGCGCGAAGTGCACCAGTTGCCCGTCGATCTCGGTCGTGTACTGCGGCAGCTCGTTCAGCCGGGCCTCGTGCGCCCGCCAGGAGTACCCGTCCAGCCAGTACGCCGCCAGCTCCCGCACCGCCTCCGGCGGCACCCCGTACGACCAGCCGGCCCCGTCGATCGCGTCCGGCCAGCGCGTCCTGGCCAGCCGCTCCCGCAGATCGTCGAGCCGGTCCTGGGATATGTCGATGACGAATTCGTCCATGCCGCCAAAGCTAGGCACTATTGCGGCCAATATCGGGACACAATGGGAGGCGTGCTCGACACCTCAGCGAGACTGCTGCGCCTGCTGTCCCTCCTTCAGGCCCGGCGCGACTGGTCCAGCGCCGACCTGGCGGACCGGCTCGGGGTGGCCCCCAGGACGGTGCGCCGCGACGTCGAACGGCTGCGCAGCCTCGGCTACCCGGTCCACTCCACGCCCGGGGTGGCGGGCGGCTACCGGCTCGGCGCGGGTGCGGAGCTGCCGCCGCTGCTGCTCGACGACGAGGAGGCCGTGGCGGTGGCGGTCGGGCTGCGTACGGCCGCGAACGGCACGGTGACCGGCATCGAGGAGACCTCCCTGCGCGCGCTGGCCAAGCTCGAACAGGTCCTGCCCGCCCGCCTGCGCCACCGGGTGAACGCGCTGCAGACCCACACCGTACGGATCGACCACGGCGGCCCCACCGTGGACGCCGACGTGCTGACCCGCATCACCGCCGCCTGCCGCGACCACGAGCAGCTCCGCTTCGACTACACCGGCCACCAGGGCGAGCCCGCGCTCAGGAGGGCCGAGCCGCACAGCCTCGTCAGCCGGGGCAACCGCTGGTACCTGGTGGGCTGGGACGCCGATCGCGGCGACTGGCGCACCTACCGCGCCGACCGGATCCGCCTGCGCACGCCCAACGGCCCCCGCTTCACTCCCCGCGAGCCGCCCGGTCCCGACGTGGCCGCCTGGATGCAGAACCGCCTGGCCCACGAGATGTGGCCGGTGGAGGCCCGCTTCCTGCTGCACGGCCCGGCCGAGCGGTTCGCCGGCCGCACCTCCGGGACGCTCGCACCCGTCGGCGACGACCGTTGCCTGCTCACCCTGCGCGGCGACGACCTGCACCTCATGGCCGTCGTCGTGGCCTTTCTCGACGTCGACTTCCAGGTGATCGAGCCGGTCGAGCTGAAGGAGCACCTGCGCGCGCTCGGTCGCCGCCTGCTCTCCTCTAGAATCTGATTCTGTGTCGTCGACGTCAGCGTTTTTCACCCGAAAGAGGGACGAGCTCGTCCCCGCGCCGCACGCCCGCGGCCCCTGGTCCCCCGACATGTTGCACGGCCGCCTGCTCGGCGGGCTGGCCGCCCGGGCCCTGGAGGAGCGCCATGCCGAGCCCGGCCTGCACTTCGCCCGGCTGACGGTCGACCTGTTCCGCAACAGCCCGATGCTGCCCGTCACCGTGGAGACGGCCCTGGTCCGTGACGGACGCAGGATCCGGGTGGCCGACGCCACCATCTCCACCGACCAGGGGGTGATCGCGCGGGCGAGTGCCGTGCTGCTGCGGCAGGGCGAGCAGCCGGAGGGGGAGCGGTCGATCGTCACGCCCGCCTGGGACGAGCCGGCGCCCTCCGGCCCGCCGGTGGAGGGGGGCGGGTGGACTCCGCCGTTCGACCTGTGGCGGGTGACGGAGTGGGGCGCGCCGGGGCCGGGCCGGGTGTGGATGCGGGAGAAGTACCCGCTGGTGGACGACGAGCCGCTGACCCCGTTCGTGCGGGTCGCGCTGGCCGCCGACTTCGCCAGCCCGCTCAGCAACGCCCAGGCCGACGGGCTGCGCTTCATCAACGCCGACTACACGCTCACGCTGGCCCGGCTGCCGGAGGGCGAGCTCGTCGGCGTGGAGTCCACCGGGCACGTCGGCGCCGGCGGCGTCGCGACAGGCCAGGTGACCGTGCACGACACCGCCGGGCCGATCGGCTTCTGCGTGGTGACGGCGGTCGCCAACGCGGTGGCGATGGGCGGCCCTCCACGCGGACAGGCCGGCGCCGCCCGCTGACGAGCCGGCGCCGGCCGAAGACAAGACCGGCGCCGCCCGCTGAGAGCTGGGGGCGAGGGCTACGCCGGGCGCTCCGCGCGGTCGCCGGACCAGTCGGTGTGGAAGGCGCCCTCCTTGTCCACCCGGTGGTAGGTGTGCGCGCCGAAGAAGTCGCGCAGCCCCTGCACCAGCGCCGCCGGCAGCCGGTCCCGGCGCAGCCCGTCATAGTAGGCCAGGGCCGAGGAGAACCCGGGCGTCGGCACGCCGATCTGCACGGCCGTGGTCACCACCCGCCGCCACGACTCCTGCGCCGCGTCCAGGGCGGCCGCGAACGTCGGGTCGGCCAGCAGCGTCGGGAGCGCCGGGTTCGCGTCGTACGCGGTCCGGATCCGGTCGAGGAACTTGGCCCGGATGATGCACCCGCCCCGCCAGATGGTCGCCATCGCGCCCAGCTCGAGATCCCAGCCGTATTCCTTCGAGGCCGCCGCCATCTGGTCGAAGCCCTGGGCGTAGGCCACGATCTTGGAGGCGTACAGGGCCTGGCGTACGTCCTCCACCAGCTCGCGCCCGCCGACCCCGGACAGCTTCGGCCCGCTCAGCTGCGCCGCCGCGGCCCGCTGCTCCGGGTGGCCGGACAGGGCGCGGGCGAACGTCGCCTCCGCGATGCCCGTCACCGGCACGCCCAGGTCGAGGGCGCTCTGCACGGTCCAGCGGCCGGTGCCCTTCTGCTCGGCCTGGTCCACCACGACGTCCACGAACGGCTTGCCCGTCTCGGCGTCCACCTGGTCGAGCACCTCGGCGGTGATCTCGATCAGGTAGGAGTCGAGCTCGCCGCGGTTCCACTCCCGGAACACCTCGGCCAGCTCGGCCGGGGTCGCGCCCAGGGCCTGCCGCAGCAGGTCGTAGGACTCCGCGATGAGCTGCATGTCCGAATATTCGATGCCGTTGTGCACCATCTTCACGAAATGCCCGGCCCCGTCCGGGCCGACGTGCACCGAACACGGCACACCGTCCACCTTGGCCGCGATGTCCTGCAGGATCGGGCCGAGCGCCTCCCACGACTCCTTCGACCCGCCCGGCATGATGCTCGGGCCGTTCAGGGCGCCCTCCTCGCCACCGGAGATGCCGGTGCCGACGAAGTGCAGGCCCCGCTCGCGCAGCGCGGCCTCGCGCCGCCGCGTGTCCTCGAAGTGGGCGTTGCCGCCGTCGACGATCATGTCGCCCGGCTCCATCAGGTCGGCGAGCTGGTCGATCACCGCGTCGGTGCCCGCCCCCGCCTTCACCATGATGATCGCCCGCCGTGGCCGCTTCAGCGAGGCGACGAAGCCGGCGAGGTCCTCGGACGGCACGAACGTGCCCTCCCCGCCGAACTCCTTCACCAACTGCTGCGTACGGCCGTACGAGCGGTTGTGCACGGCCACCGCGTAGCCGTGCCTGGCCAGGTTCCTGGCCAGGTTGCGCCCCATGGTCGCCAGGCCGGTGACGCCGATGTCTGCCAAGTCCATCTCAGCTCCTCTTCGGGGAATACGCATGGTCCAGCTCGGAGGTTCGGTGGGATATTCCCACCTCAGTCGCCAGGTCAATCACTCTGCCGTACGCCGAGTTCGTCGAGCCGGTCCAGCATGTCGGCCGGATCGGCGTAGACCCTGAAGGCGCCCGCGCGCTCGAGCTCGTCCCTCCCGTACCCCCCGGACAGCAGCCCGATGCCCAGCGCGCCGGCCCGGCGGGCGGCCAGCAGGTCCCAGACGCTGTCGCCCACCACCATGGCGTGCGCCGGGTCCACCTGCACCAGTGCGGCACCGGCGAGGAACAGGTCGGGGTCCGGCTTGGCCCGGCGCACCAGGTCGCGGGTGACCATCGGCGTGTCGTCCGGCAGGCCCAGCAGGCCCAGGGCGAGCCGGGCGGTGCGGGCGTAGCCGCTGGTGGCGATGGCCCACGGCACGCCGCGCGCGGTCAGCTCCGCCAGCAGCTCCGCCGCCCCCGGCAGCGGCCGGACCGATCCGGCCTGCCGCTCGTACCACTCCATGTGCGTGGTCTGCAGCTCCTCGATCTGCTCCCGGGTCAGCTTGAGCCCGGTCTCGCGCAGCAGCGCGCTGACGAACAGCCCGCCGCTCATGCCGATGCGGCGGTGGATGCGCCACACCGACAGGTCGATGCCCATCCCGGCCAGCGCCTGCCGCCAGGCCACCACGTGCTGGTAGACGCTGTCGATCAGGGTGCCGTCCAGGTCGAACAGGAACGCGGGCGTGGGCGCCTCCGGGAAGTCGTACATGTGTCCATGACACCATGGCGGTATGCGGATCATCATCGCGGGTGGACACGGGAAGATCGCGCTGCGGCTGGCCGCCCGGCTCAAATCGGGCGCGGTCGGGCTGGTGCGCAACCCGGCGCACGTCGCCGACGTCGAGGCCACCGGGGCCGAGGCCGTGGTGTGCGACCTGGAGAAGGCGAGCCTGGACGACGTCGTACGCGTCGTCGAGGGCGCCGACGCGGTCGTGTTCGCGGCCGGCGCGGGCCCCGGCAGCGGCGTGCCGCGCAAGGACACCGTCGACCGGGGCGCCTCCGTGCTGCTGGCCGAGGCGGCGGAACGGGCGGGCGTGGGGCGGTTCATCCAGATCTCGTCCATGGGTGCCGGCAAGCCGCCCGCACCCGGCACCGACGAGGTGTGGGCCGCCTACATCAAGGCCAAGACCGAGGCCGAGGACGACCTGCGCGCCCGCGACCTGGCCTGGACGATCCTGCGCCCGGGACGCCTCACCGACGAGCCCGGCACCGGTCTGGTGCGGCTGGCCCCGGAGGTCCCGAGGGGCGCGGTGCCGCGCGACGACGTGGCCGCCGTCATCGTCGCGCTGCTGGAAAACCCCGGCACCGCCCACCGGACGCTGGAACTCGTCTCCGGTGACACTCCCGTCATCGACCTCGTTGCGACAGAGTGAGAGCCGTGACGGAATATCGCGTACTCGGACGTACCGGTCTCAAAGTCAGCCCCCTCTGCCTCGGCGCGATGATGTTCGGGTGGTGGGGCGAGTCCGACCCGGAGGAGTCGGCCCGGATCATCGACCGGGCGCTCGACTCGGGCGTCAACTTCATCGACACCGCCGACGTCTACTCCCAGGGCCAGTCGGAGGAGTTCGTCGGCCAGGCGCTGGCCAAGTCGGGCAAGCGCGACGACGTGGTGCTGGCCACCAAGTGCCACGGCGTCATGGGCGAGGGTCCCAACCAGGGAGGCAACTCCCGCCGCTGGATCTTCCAGGCCGTCGAGAACAGCCTGCGCCGCCTCGGCACCGACTGGATCGACCTCTACCAGATCCACCGTCCCGACCCCGGCACCGACATCGACGAGACCCTCGGCGCGCTGACCGACCTCGTCCGGCAGGGCAAGGTCCGCTACATCGGCAGCTCCACCTTCCCCGCCCACCGCATGGTCGAGGCCCAGTGGGCGTCGGAGCGGCGCGCGCTGGAGCGGTTCGTGTGCGAGCAGCCTCCCTACTCGCCGCTCGTGCGCGGCATCGAGGCCGACGTGCTGCCCGTGGCCGAGAAGTACGGCATGGGCGTCATCGTCTGGAGCCCGCTCGCCGGCGGCTGGCTCACCGGCCGCTACCGCAAGGGCCAGGACCTGCCCCAGACGCGCCGCGCGGCCAACCTGCCGCAGCGCTACGACATGGCGCTCGAAGGCAACCAGCGCAAGCTGGACGCGGTCGAGCGGCTGGCCGTCCTGGCGGAGGAGGCCGGGATCACGCTGATCGAGCTGTCGCTGGCGTTCACGATCAGGCACCGGGCGGTGACCTCGGCCATCATCGGGCCGCGCACCATGGAGCACCTGGAGAGCCAGCTCAGCGCCGCGGAGGTGCGGCTGAGCGACGACGTGCTCGACCGCATCGACGAGATCGTCCCGCCCGGCGTCACGCTCAACCCGGCCGACGCGGGCTGGCAGCCTCCCGAGCTGGCGGAGGCGGCCCTGCGCCGCCGCCCGTGACCGAACGATCGGCGCCTGCCCGCGACCGGATGCTTTGCCGGCTCTTGGCTATGTTGTGCGGTGCTCGCGGCTAGATGTCCCCCTGAGCGCGAGGGGGACATGCGATGTCGGAAATGCCGTTCAGGTCGTTCTTTGGCGGGGACCCGTTCAGGGGGTTCGAGGAGCTCACGGGCCGGGTGTTCGGCGGCATGGAAGGCTGGCCGCCGTCCCGGCCCGGCGTCCAGCGGGTGGACGTCGGCCGATTGCTCAGCGCCTCGGCCAGGGAGGCGCTGAGCCGGGCGCTGGAGGCCGCCGGCCAGCGCGGCGCGCCCGACCTGGACGTGCTCGACCTGCTCGACGCGCTGCTCGACGACGACGCCATCGGTAACCTGCTGCGCACGGCCGGGGCGGACGCCGGGCGGCTGCGCGACCGCATCGACGCGGTGGCCGGCCCCGGCGAGGCCACCGAGCCGCCCACGACGCTCTCCCCGGCGGCCAAGCGCGCCGTCCTGGACGCCCAGCGCATCTCCCGCGCCCTGCAGTCGTCGTACATCGGCCCCGAGCACCTCCTCCTCGCGCTGGCCGCCAACCCCGACTCCGTCGCCGCCCGCCTCCTGCAGGAGCAGGGCGTCTCGGCGAACGAGCTGCAGCAGGCCCTCATGTCCGGTGCGGGCAGGACCGGCGGCGACGGGCAGCGGCGGACGGACACGCCCTCGCTCGACGAGTACGGCCGCGACCTCACCGAGGAGGCCAGGCAGGGCCGCATCGACCCGGTCGTCGGCCGCGAGGACGAGATCGAGCAGTCCATCGAGGTGCTCTCGCGCCGCACCAAGAACAACCCGTGCCTCATCGGCGAGCCGGGCGTCGGCAAGACCGCGATCGTGGAGGGCATCGCCCAGCGCATCGTCAACGGCAGCGTCCCCGACACGCTCAAGGACCGCCGCGTCATCGGCCTCGACCTGACCGGGATGGTGGCCGGGTCCAAATACCGGGGCGAGTTCGAGGAGCGCATCAAGAAGGTCATCGACGAGGTACGCGCGCACGCCGACGAGGTCATCGTCTTCATCGACGAGGTGCACACGCTGGTCGGCGCGGGCTCGGCCGAGGGTGGCATGGACGCCGCGAACATCCTCAAGCCCGCCCTGGCCCGCGGCGAGCTGCACGTCATCGCCGCCACGACCATCGACGAGTACCGCAAGAACATCGAGAAGGACGCCGCCCTCGAACGCCGCTTCCAGCCGATCCTGGTCGCCGAGCCGAGCGTGGAGCAGACGGTCGAGATCCTGGCCGGGCTGCGCGACACGTACGAGGCCCACCACCAGGTCCGCATCACCGACGAGGCCCTCGACGCGGCGGCCAACCTGTCAGCCCGCTACATCTCCGACCGCTTCCTGCCCGACAAGGCCATCGACCTGATGGACCAGTCCGCGGCCCGGGTGCGGCTGCGCTCGCGCACGCCCGGCAGCGACGTGCGCGAGCTGGAGGAGCGCCTCGACGGGCTGCGCCGCGACAAGGACCAGGCCGTCGCCGCCGACGACTTCGACCGGGCCAAGGAGCTGGCCACGCAGATCGACAAGCTCCGGCCGGAGCTGGAGCGGGCCAGGCACGGCGCGGACACCGTCCCGCAGGTCATGGTCGAGGACATCGCCCAGGTCGTCTCCCGCCGCACCGGCATCCCGGTCACCCAGCTCACCGAGCAGGAGCGCGACCGGCTGATGCGCCTGGAGGAGCACCTGCACGAGCGCGTCATCGGCCAGGACGAGGCCGTCACCGCCATCGCCGAGGCCGTACGCAGGTCCAGGGCCGGCCTGTCGGACCCGAACCGCCCGATCGGCAGCTTCCTGTTCCTCGGCCCGACGGGCGTCGGCAAGACGGAGCTGGCCAGGGCCCTGGCGGCGGCCCTGTTCGGGGGCGAGGACCACATGGTGCGCATCGACATGAGCGAGTTCCAGGAGCGGCACACGGTCTCGCGCCTCATCGGGGCGCCGCCCGGATATGTCGGCTACGAGGAGGCGGGCCAGCTCACCGAGGCCGTACGCCGCCGCCCGCACGGCGTGATCCTGCTCGACGAGATCGAGAAGGCCCACCCCGACGTCATGAACATCCTGCTGCAGATGCTCGACGACGGCCGCCTGACCGACGGCCAGGGCCGCACCGTGGACTTCACGAACACGATCGTCATCATGACCAGCAACCTCGGCGCGGAGCTGATCCTGGAGGCCACCGGCGACGCCGGGCAGCTCGAGGACCGCCTGATGGACCTGCTGCGGCACTCGCTGCGGCCGGAGCTGCTCAACCGCATTGACGAGACCATCGTCTTCAAGCGGCTGGAGCGCGACCAGCTCCGCCAGATCGTGGACCTGCTGCTGGACCGCACCCGGCAGCGCCTGCGCGGCCAGGACGTGGCGCTGGAGGTCACGGACGCGGCCAAGGACTGGCTGGCCGGGCGCGGCTACCAGCCCGAGTTCGGGGCCCGGCCGCTGCGCCGCACCGTGCAGCGGGAGCTGGACAGCCGGCTGTCGGCGATGTTGCTGACCGGCGAGGTGAGCGAGGGCGGCAAGGTGACGGTGGACGTCGAGGGCGACCGGCTCCGGCTCAGCGCGCACAACCCCGAGCCGGTCGCCTGACGGTCACTCCAGGGCCGCGCGGGCGCGCTCGCGGCACTCCTCCAGGGTGAGCCGGGCCAGCGCCTCGCGGACCAGCGGCACGCACACGGGAGCCATGGACAGGCTGGTCACCCCCAGGCCCACCAGCAGGGGGGCCAGCAGCGGGTCGCCCGCCGCCTCCCCGCACACGCCCACCGGCTTGCCCGCCTCCAGGCCGGCCCGGGCGCACATGGCGACCAGTTCCAGCAGCGCCGGCTGGCTCGGGTCCAGGAGGTCTGCCAGGGCGGAGTGCTGGCGGTCGGCGGCGAAGGTGTACTGGGCCAGGTCGTTGGTGCCGATGCTGAGGAAGTCGACCTCCTGCAGCAGCCGCGCCGCCCGCAGGGCCGCCGCCGGGACCTCGACCATCACCCCGACCTGGGTGATGCCCCTGGCCCGGGCGCGGCGGGCGAAGCTGCTCGCCTCCGCCAGGGTGGTGACCATCGGCGCCATCACCCACGGCCGCGTGCCCGTTTGCCGCGCCGCCGCCGCTATCGCGTCGAGCTGGGTGTCCAGCACCTCCGGCAGCAGCCGGTCCACGCGCAGGCCGCGCACGCCCAGGGCGGGGTTCTGCTCCTCGGGGAGGCCGAGGAAGGGCAGCGGCTTGTCGGTGCCCGCGTCGAGCGTGCGCACGATCACGTGCCCGGCCTGGCCGAACACCTCCGCGTACGCGCTGACCTGCTCCTCGTACGACGGCGCCAGCTTGCGGTCCAGGAACAGGAACTCCGTCCTGAACAGGCCCACCCCCTCGGCGCCCGGTCGCAGGTCCGCCGCCGAGCCGACGTTGTGCAGCAGCTTGACCGGGTGCCCGTCGGCGGTCGTGCCCGGCCCCTCGCTCGCCGCCAGCCGTACCGCGCGGGCTCGGCCCTCCTCGGCGACCTCCGCCGCCTCCTGCGCGGTGAGGCCGACCGCGATCTCGCCGGTGCCGCCGTCCACGCCGATCACGGTGCCGTCGGGCACGGCCAGGGCGCCCGCGCACGCCACCACGGCGGGCAGGCCCCTGGCGCGCGCCAGGATCGCGGTGTGGCTGGTGGGGCCGCCGCGCTCGGTGACCAGCGCCAGGACGTCCGGCCCGAGGCCCGCGGTGTCGGCGGGGGAGAGGTCCTCGGCGACCAGCACGTAGGGGTGCCCGGGGGCGGGCAGGCCGGGCATGGGCAGGTCGAGCGCGAACGCCACCGCCCGGTGCTTGAGGTCGTCCAGGTCGGCGGCCCGCTCGGCCAGGTAGCCGCCGAGCGCCGCCAGCGCCTCGCGGTGCCGGCCGAAGGCGGCGTCCAGGGCGTGCGCGGCGTCCAGGCCCTCACGGGCCTGCGCCTCGGCGTCCTCACGCAGGATCGGGTCGTCGGCGATCATGGCGAGGGCCTCGAGGATCTCCGCCGCCTCGCCCTCCGTGCCGGCGGCGCGCCGGTTGAGGTCGGCGGCCACGGCCTCCAGCGCCTTGCCGACCGCGGCCGCCTCCGCGCCGGGGTCGGTGACGCCGCGCGGCGCGGGCAGCGCGGGAGGTCCGGCCATCCGGACCAGCGGCCCGGCGGCCCGCCCCTGGCTGACCCCCAGCCCGGTCAGCCGCCCGGCCGTCCCCCTCCAGGGGCCCGCGCCCGGGTCAGCCATCGAGGGCCTCCTCCGCGTCCAGGTCGCGCGACAGCAGCGCCGCCAGCGCGTCCAGCGCCTCTTCCGCGCCCGGCCCGTCCGCCTCCAGCGTGACCTCCGTGCCGCGCACCGCCCCCAGCGACAGCACCCCCAGCATGCTCCTGGCGGGCACGGCCTTGTCCCCGGCCCGGATCGTCACCGGCACCGCCGCCTTCGCCGCCGCCTGCACGAACAGCTTGGCGGGACGGGCGTGCAGGCCGCTGGCCGAGGCCACCGTCACCGTTCGCTGAGCCATCACCATCTCCTAGGGTTCGATCGTGACCTTGATGGCCGTACCCCGGCTGACGAGGTCGATCCCGTCCAGCGCCCGGGGCAGCGGCAGCCGGTGCGTGATCAGGTCGGACACCACGACGGCCCCCTCGGCCACCAGCCGCAGCGCCTGCGCGTTCTGGGCGGGGCTGGAGCCGTTGGCGCCGACGACGGTCAGCTCGCGGTAGTGCACGAGATTCGAGTCGAGGGCGATGACCGGGTCGTCCTTGGGCAGCCCGCCGAAGAAGCTGATCCGGCCCTGCCGGGCGGCCATGCGCACCGCCTGTTCCTGCGCCGCGCCCGAGGCCGCCGCCGTGATCACCACGTCGGCGCCCCGGCCGCCGGTCAGCTTGAGCACCTGCTCCACGGGGTCGGAGTCGATGGCCGCGTCGGGGTTCACCAGCTCGGCGGCCATCGCCAGGCGCTGCGCGTTGACGTCCACGAGGAAGACCCGGGCCGCCCCGCGTGCCCGCGCCAGGCGTACGTGCAGGCAGCCGATCGGGCCCGCGCCCATCACCACCACGTCGTCGCCGGGGCCCACCCGCGCCAGCGTCTGGCCGTTCAGCACGCACGCCAGCGGCTCGGCCACCGACGCCTCCGCGAAGCCGACGCCGTCGGGGATGGCGTTGACGCCGTCCACGGCGAGCACCTTCGCCGGCACGATCATGTACTCGGCGAAGCCGCCGTCGTAGTGGTAGCCCATCGACTCCTGGTTCGGGCACACGGTCTGGCGACCCCGGCGGCACTCGGCGCAGGCGCCGCACGGGATGGCGGCGATCACCTGCACCCGCGCGCCGGTGTCCACGACCTCGCCGGCGATCTCGTGGCCCATCACGCGCGGCAGCACGATGTGGTGATGGCCGAACTTGAAGATCTTGGCGTCGGTGCCGCAGGTCGAGCAGTTGCGTACGCGGATCTTCAGCTCGTCCGGCCCGGCCACCGGCTCGGGCGCGTCCTCGATCCTGATGTCGCCTGGGGCGTGGAATCGGGCGACCTTCATGTGAGCTCCTGTACCACTTGGGAGACCTCGGTGGCCTCGCGCAGCGCTCGCGCCCGGTCCGGGTCGAGCAAGATCTCGGCCAGCGCCGCCAGCAACGGCACGTGACCGTCGTCCTTGGCGGCGATGCCGACGCACAAGGTGACCGGCTCGCCGTCCCAGTCGATACCCCCGGGGAAGCGCACCACGCAGATGGCGTCGCGCTTGACGTCCTCCTTGGAGGCCGCCGTCCCGTGCGGGATGGCCACGCCCTCGCCGACGTAGGTGGAGATCGTCCGCTCGCGTTCGAGCATTGCCTCGATGTACGGCTCCGCGACCGCACCCACGTCGACCAGCGCCCGCCCGCACCGGCGGATGGCCGCGGCGCGGTCGGGGGCGCTCTCGTGCAGCAGCACGGCCCGCGGGTCGAGCAGGCCCTCACGCATCGACCGTGCCACCGTTCTTGATCGTGTTCACCAGCCGGGTCACCGCCGGGTCGCCCAGGAAGATCTGGAACGACACCAGCACCTTCCCCGGCGCGGCTGCCCGGGCCCGGGCGGCCAGGCCCGAGTGGCACACGACCACGTCGGCGTCGTCGGGGATGGAGTTGACCGGGGTGTGCTCCACGGTCACGCCGGTCTCCTTGAGCTGCTTCTTGAGCGTGGAGGCGAGCATCACGCTGCTGCCCATGCCCGCGTCGCACGCCACGATGATCTTGCGGATGTCCTTGCTGTCGATGCCGGGCATGGCTCAGCCTTCCTTGGAAGCGGTTTCCGGGGTTTCGGTGGGCTCGGCGGGCTCCTCCGCGGGCTCGGCCTTCTCGCCCCTGCCGAACCCGAGCAGGATGGCGGCGACGGCGAACGACACGCCCGTCGCCACGAGGATCCCCAGGCTGGAGCCGAGCCAGCCGCCCTTGGGGGTGACCGCGAGGTAGGCGAAGATGCTGCCGGGCGACGGGGTGGCGACCAGGCCGGCCCCCGTGACCATGAACGTGAACACGCCGGCCGCGCCGCCCGCGATGACGGCCAGGATCAGCCGGGGCTTCATGAGCACGTACGGGAAGTAGATCTCGTGGATGCCGCCGAAGAAGTGGATGATCATCGCGGCGGGCGTGCTCGGCCGCATCGCGCGCGGCCCGAACAGCAGGTACGCCAGCAGCAGCCCCAGCCCGGGCCCGGGGTTCGACTCCAGCATGAACAGGATCGACTTGCCCTGCTCGGCGGCCTCGGCGACGCCCAGCGGGCTCAGCACGCCGTGGTTGATGGCGTTGTTCAGGAACAGCACCTTGGCCGGCTCGATGAGCACGGAGGCGATCGGCAGCAGGTTGTTGACGATCAGCCACTCGACCGCGTTGCCGGCCGCCGTGGTGACGGACTGCACGACCGGGCCGATGCCCAGGAAGCCGACCACGGCCATCGCGGCGCCCACGATGCCGGCGGAGAAGTTGTCCACCAGCATCTCGAACCCGGCCTTGGTCCGCTGCTCCGTGAACCTGTCGACATATTTCAGGATCAGGGCGGTCAGCGGACCGATGATCATGGCGCCGAGGAACATCGGAGCTTCCGTGCCCACCACGACGCCCATCACCGCCACCGCGCCGACGACCGCCCCGCGCTGCCCGTGCACCATCCGGCCGCCGGTATAGGCGATGAGGACCGGCAGCAGGGTCGAGATGATCGGGCCGACCATCTTCGCGAGCGTCTCGTTGGGCAGCCAGCCGGTCGGGATGAACAGGGCGGTGATCAGGCCCCAGGCGATGAACGCGCCGATGTTCGGCATGATCATGCCGGCCAGATGGCCGCCGATGCGCTGGATGGTGGCCTTGACCCCGGTTCCGGTGACCGGGGGAGTGTACGTGTCGGCCATGGACTTGCTCCTTTGGGGGGACGAGCAGTAGATCAGCCGGTGGGCAGGGGGGAGGAGAGGGGGCGTTCGGGGTCGGGCGGGCGGACGGTGACGGAGTCCAGGCAGATGTCGGCGGGGCCGGGCATGCGGCTGCCGGGCAGGCTCACCGCGGCGGCGCCCCAGGCCAGCGCGCGCGCCAGGGCCTCGGGTCCGCGGCCGCCCGCGGCCAGGAAGCCCGCCAGCATGGCGTCGCCGGCGCCGACGGAGCTGCGCGGCTCGGTCACGGGGGCCTCGCCGTACCAGCTGCCGCCCTCCTCGACGAGTACGGCGCCGTCGGCGCCCAGGCTGGCCAGCACCGTACGCGCCCCGGCGGCCCGCAGCTTGCCCGCCGCCTCGGCCACGTCGCCCAGGTGGCGGAGCGGCATGCCGGTGGCCGCCGACAGCTCCTCGAGGTTGGGCTTGACCAGGGCGGGCGCGGCGCCGAGCGCGCAGGCGAACGCGGGGCCGCTGGTGTCGACCGCCACGTGGATGCCCGCGCCCGCGAACCTGCGGCAGAGCCGGGCGTAGACGTCGGCGGGCACCTCGGGCGGCAGGCTGCCGGAGGCGACCACCCAGTCGGCGCCCTGGTCGCCGGAGTGCGCGGCGGCCAGCACGGCGTCGGCGATCGTGTCGAGCTCAGCCGGCGACAGGGCGGTGCCCGGTTCGTTGATCTTGGTGGTTGTCCCGTCGGGCTCGGCGAGCGTGACGTTCGACCGGGTCGGGCCGGCGACGGGCACGGTGACCATGTCGAGCCCCTCGGCGGCCAGCAGGCGGACGAGCTGCCGGCCCTCGTCCCCGCCGTACGGCACCACCGCCCTGCTCGCCACCGAGTTGGCCAGCAGCGCGCGCGAGACGTTGACCCCCTTGCCGCCGGGGTCGAGGCGGGCGGCGGCGGCGCGGATGACCGCGCCCCGGTCGAGGGAGGCGATCTCGATCGTGCGGTCGAGGCTCGGGTTCAGGGTCAGGGTGAGGATCACGCCCTGATCACCTCCGGGCCGGCCGCCGCCAGATCGGCGGCCAGCGACGCGTCCAGCCCGGTGTCGGTGATCACCACGTCGATCTCGCTCAGCTCGGCGAACGTGGCCAGGTAGGTGTTGGTGAACTTCGTGTGGTCGGCCAGCAGCACGCTGCGCTGCGCGGCCTTGACCATCGCCCGCTTGATCGCCGCCTCGGCCGGGTCGGGCGTGGTCAGGCCGCGGGTCAGCGAGCAGCCGTTGGTCGCCATGAACGCCACGTCCACGTTGAGGCAGGCCAGCGGGCGCAGCGCCCAGTCGTCCACCGTGGCCAGGGTCTTGCCGCGCAGCCGCCCGCCCAGCATGATCACGTGCAGGTTGGCGCGGGCGGCCAGGGCGGTGGCCAGCGGCGGGGAGTTCACCACCACGGTCAGCTCCCGGTCGGCCGGCAGCACCTTGACCAGGCGGCCGGTGGTGGTGCCCGCGTCGATGATCACCGAGCCGTCCTCGGGCAGCTCGGCGAGCGCGGCCTTGGCGATGCGCTCCTTCTCGGCCGTCATGACCTCGTCGCGGGTGGCCAGCGCGGGCTCGAACCCCAGCCGCTCCACGGGGATCGCGCCCCCGTGCACGCGGCGCAGCACGCCGGCCCGCTCCAGCGACGTCAGGTCGCGGCGGATCGTCTCGGTGGTCACGTCGAGCTCGGCGGCCAGCGTCACCACGTCGACGCGGCCCGCGGCCCGCGCTCTCCGCAGGATCTCCTGCTGCCGTTCCTCGGCGTACATGATGTTGATTCACCGCCGTTTCGGGTTGGTTTCCTCTGTGTTTATACCCGTTTACGTTGGCTGGTCAAGGGTATGCTGCCGGAATCTGGTAGTTATAGGCGGGTGCGAATCAAGCCCCTGGCCCCCCTGCTCCTCACCGGGCCCCTCCTCCTCGCCACGCTCACGACGCCCGCCCGCGCCGCCGAGACCGCCGCGGGCCGGCCGCCCCGCGTCCCGGCCGGGACGACGGCGGCCTGGGTGGTGTTCGACCGGCAGGCCGGCAAGATCGTCGCGACGAAGAACGCGCACCGGAAATACCGCTCGGCCTCCGTCGTCAAGATCCTCATCGCGATCGACTACCTGGAGCGGCGCAAGAGCGTGCCGGCGGCCGACGCCAAGCTGCTGAAGGTCATGCTGCGCTCCAGCGACGACGACGCGGCCTCGGCCTTCTGGGACCGCCTGGGCAAGGGGCAGATCATCGTCAGGCAGGCGCGCAGGCTGGGCCTGTCCGACACCGCCCCGCCGCCGGCCTCCAAGCCGGGGTTCTGGGGCTACAGCTCGCTGAGCGCGTACGACATCGTGCGCACCTACCGCTACCTGCTCGACAAGGCCGACGCCCGGGTCCGCGACACGATCCTGGGCCACCTGCGGCGCGCCACGCCGTGCGGGACCGACGGCTTCGACCAGACCTTCGGCATCCCCGACGGGGTGCCCCGGCCGTGGGCGGTCAAGCAGGGCTGGTCGGGGTTCGGCACGACGCCGCCGGTCCGGTGCGGCGGCAACGCCAGGGCCGTGGGCGCGCCCATCTCGTGGATCGCGCAGCGGGCCACCGGCTCGGGCGTGCCCGACTACGGCCGCCCCGTGCTGTACACGACCGGGCTGGCCGGCCAGGGCGACCGCTACGTCATGGCCGTGCTGACCGCACACCCGGCCGGCGGCACGTGGAGCTCCTCCGTCAAGCGCATCACCACGCTGACCCGCGACCTCTACCGCAGCGTCACCGGCTGAGCCTCACTGGCCGACGAAGGCGAACATCCGCGTGCCGGATTCCAGCGGCACGGGCGGGCCGGTGTAACGGTGCACGCCGACCCCGTAGTCGGTGCCCTCGACGCCGACCCGCTCGAATCCGGCGTCCTCGAACCAGTCGCAGATCACCGGCACCAGGTCAGGCTCGTGCCGCCCCCTGGTCCAGATGACCATCGCCCCGGGCGCGCAGAGCTGGGGCAGCGTGGCGACCGTGCGGCGGATGTCGTCGTCGGTGATGTTCCCGAACACCCCGCAGACGAGCACGAGGTCCGCCGGCACCGCGCCCTCGTACGCGCGCCCCACGGCGGCGTCCCCGCACACCACCTCGGCCCCCTCCGGGGCGATGCTCCGGGCGGCGGCGGCGTTGCGCTCGTCGAGCTCGACCAGCCGCGCCCGCACCTGCCCGCGCCGGGGATGCCCGGCCAGCACGGGCAGCAGGTCGCGCCCCTGCCCGGCGCACAGGCTCACGACCCGCGACGCGCCCTCGTCGAGCGCCACCTCCACCCACTTGCGGACCGTACGCAACCGTCGTTCCAGGGAGGAACCCGGCTGATCGTAGAAGTCATGCCATTTAACCCAATCGCGCTCCGTCATGATCATTGATAGTTGTAGAGGATGGCGGAGCGAGCAAATGCTTTTGACCGGGTGCTCAGGCAGGCGGGCGGACAGGAGACCTTCGACGTCCTGGCCGGGCGGCTGCCCGGCGCCGACCTGACGACGCTGCTGCTGGAGGTGATGCGCCACCGCTCGCGCGCGCTCTCCCCGGCCGACGTCCTGCGCCGCTACGGCCACGACCGTTTCGTGGCGCCCGCGCAGGTCCCGTTCCGGCGGCTGCGGCGAGCCGAGGATGCCGTGCTGTCGGCCCTGCCGGACGAGTTCGAGCTGGTCACCCTGGCCCCGGTCGCGCCGCTGGGCACCCACTCGGCGCTGGCCCCGGTCGACCAGAACAACGTGATCTCCACGATCAGGAACAGCGAGGTCGCGGCCGACCCGACCAACGCCCTCGCCCTGGAGGCGGCGCTGCGCCGCCGCGCCGACCCCACCCGGCCGGTACGCCTGGCGGCCCTGCAACGCGTCGTGCGCGCCCAGCGCTTCGAAGGTGCCGCCAGCTACGCCCACTTCACCCTGTTCGCCGTGATCACCGCCGGTCGCGACACCGGCGACCTGGCCTTCGAGCGCGCACACGCGGCCGAGCACCTGGCCGTCCTGACCGCCGCCGTCCGCGCCTGCGGAGGCGCCGACGCCGAGACCCGGGTCACGGTCCTGGACGACCGGTTCGAGCGGGTGGCGGCGGAGCTCGACGCCACCCCGGACCCGGACCGGCAGGGCGGGCGCGGCTACTACTCCGGCCTCTGCTTCAAGATCTACGGCAAGGGCGTGGAGGTGGGCGACGGCGGCTTCGTCGACTGGACGGCCCGCCTGCTCGGCAACCGCAAGGAGCGCCTGCTCATCAGCGCCCTCGGCATCGACCGCCTGAGCTGAGGCCGGACCCGCGCGGCTCTAAGGGGCCGCGCGCGCTCTAAGGGCTGGGCGGCTCTAAGGGCCGTGCGGTTCTAAAGGGTCGTGCGGGCGGCGGCGCGCTCCTGCTCCAGGCGCACCTTCTTGGGCACGCACATCCGCCAGGCCTCCAGCACCAGCTCCCGCATCTCCGCCACGTCGATGGCCGCCGTGCGCACCTCCACCCAGTTGAAGCGCATGTCGGACTCCCCCGGCAGGAGGAACTTGGCCGGCTCGGCGGCCACCAGCGCCGCACGCTCCTCCTTGGGGAAGCCGAACCCCATCTGCGTCTCGTCACGTGAGAACGCGACGTAGACGATCTGGCCCACGCGGAACTTCACGCGGTCTCGGATGAGGTGCTCCGACGAGCGGGGGAGCGTGCGCGCGAACTGTCGTACGTCGTCGACTGTGACCACACCGCCACGTTACCGGTTGCCCTCGGCGGCGGAAATGTCGGCGAGCGCGGAGTTCGGGTCGCGCTCGACGGCCAGGTCGCCCAGGCTCACCACGCCGACCGCGCGGCCGTCCTCGACCACCGGCAGGCGGCGTACGGCGTGCGTACGCATGAGCTGGACGGCCTGGTCGATGCTGGTGTCGGGGCCGACGGCCTCGACGGACGGGCTGCACGCCTCGCGTACCGGCGTGTCCGGGCCCCGGTCGTCGGCGACGACGCGGACGGCGATGTCACGGTCGGTGACGATGCCCTTGATGCGGCCGTTGTCGTTGACGATGATCGCCCCGGTGTCGTTGTCGCGCATGAGCGTCGCCGCGACGGACACCGGCTGGTCGGCCTCCACCGTCGCCGGGTGGGAAGTCATCACATCTGCCACGGTCTTCGCCATGGGAGCCTCCTGTGGATCGGTCCGGCCGACCCCCTACCCGGGCGGGTGCGCGATTCACGGGACCCGGCCGCTTCTCTTCGCCCGCCGTGCGTGCCGGGCCGGCGGGCCGCGCGTGTCGTCACCCGCCGTGACGAGCGCCGCATCGGCCCGCCGGGCCCGCTCCGGCGCCGGGGCCCCGATCGTGGGGTCAGAGGCTCTTGGCCGCCACCCGGATCTCGTCGAGCAGCATCGCCAGGTCCCCCTCGGTCGTGTCCGGGTGCAGGAAGCACGCCCGCAGCGCCTCGTGCCCGCCCAGCCGGGTGCCGGTGAAGAAGACGTTGCCACGCGCCTGGACCGCACCGGGGATGGCCCGGTTGAGCGCGTCCAGGCCGTCGGGGCGCGGGATGTGGCGGAACGCGGTGATCGAGGTCGTGACCGGCGCGAGCAGCTCGAAGTCCGGGGCCTGCTCGACCATGGCGGCCAGGGTGCGGGCCAGCCCGGTCGTGTGGTCCACCAGGCGCTTGACGCCCGTCCGGCCCAGGTACGACAGGGTCGCCCAGGTCTTCAGCGCGCGGAACGGGCGGGTCTGCTCGGGGCCGTACTCGGCGAACCAGCCCAGGTCGTCCGCGTTGTCGTCGATCAGGTAGGAGGGCACCAGGCTGAACGCGGCCCGCGCGGCGGCCGGGTCGCGCAGCAGCGCGCAGCCGCAGCCCACCGGCACCCCGAGCCACTTGTGCGGGTCCAGGGCCAGCGAGTCGGCCCGCTCCAGCCCGGCGTAGTGCGGCGCGGCGCCGTCGGCCAGGACGCCGAGCGCGCCGTACGCGCCGTCCACGTGGAACCAGAGCCCGTACGAGCCGGCCACGTCGGCGATCTCGTCCAGGGGGTCCACCGCGCCGGAGTTGACGGTGCCCGCGCTGCCCGCCACGCAGAACGGCCGCAGCCCCGCGTCCAGGTCCTCGGCGATCATGGCGCGCAGCGCGCCCACGTCCATCCGGTACGCCGCGTCCACCGGCACCGTACGCACGTTCCGCGCCCCCAGGCCGAGCAGCTGCGCCGCCTTGTGCAGGCAGCTGTGCCCCTCCTCGGTCACGTACATGACCATGGGCGGCCGCCCGGCCAGCCCCTCCTCGCGGGCGTCCCACCCGTCGGCCAGCGCGGCCCGCTGGCGGGCGGTGGCCAGGCAGATCACGGTGGCCATGGACGCGCCGCTGGTCAGCAGCCCGCCACCGGGCGGGTGCGGGAAGCCGACGAGCCCGGCCAGCCAGCGCACCACCGTGCGCTCCAGGTGCGGCCCGGCGTGGTCGCCACCGGCGACGCTCGGGTTCAGGGCCGCGGCCAGCGGCTCGACGAGCACGCCCGCCGGGTTGGGCGGCGAGTTCACCCAGCCGAAGAAGCGCGGGTGCCCGTTGCCCATCGGGTACGGCAGCACGCGCGCCCGCGCGTCCTCCAGCAGCTCGTCCAGCGCGCGCCCCGTCTCGGGCAGCTCCTGGCCGGTGAGCCAGGCCAGGTCGCCGTCCGGCACCGGCCGCCACACCGGCCGGTCGCCGACGCCCTCGAGGTGGTCGGCCATGATCGCGGCCGCCTTCGCTCCGGCCAGGCGCAGCTCATCCATCGGGCGATTCCCTCCGTGGTTCGTGGTGCCCGACTGCCCCCGTCGTCTGGCCCAGCTCCATGGCCAGGTAGAAGACGCAGTCGGTGGTGCCGTCGTTGGCGAAGGCGTGGCGGCGGTCGCCCGGGTAGTACGCCGAGTCGCCCGCCGCCAGCGTGTGCGGCCTGCCGTCGATCGTCAGCCGCAGGCTGCCGTGCTCGACCGCGAGGTATTCCCGCGACCCCGGCGCGTGCGGCACGAACTCGCCCGCGTCCACGCCCGGCCCGATGGTGGTGCGCATGAACTCGAACTCCACCTCGCCCAGCACCGGCGACAGCACCCGCCGCTCCCAGCCGGACGGGTCGCGCAGGACCCGCTGCTCGGCGTGGCGCAGCACCCGCATCGCCCCGTGCGCGGGCTCGTCGAGCAGCCGGGAGATCGAGGTGCCCAACGCCGTGGCCAGCCGGTCGAGCACCAGCACGGTCGGGGTCTTGGTGCCCCGCTCGACCTCGGAGACCATGCTCCTGCTGATGCCGCTCAGCCCGGCCAGCCGCTCGATGGACAGCCCGCGCGCCCGGCGCTCGCCCCGGATCCGCAGGCCCAGCTCGGCCATGGACAGCCCGCTGGACAGGACCCCTTCGCCTTCCATTCCTCCACTATAGCGATGCTTTATCCGCTTTAGTGGATTCCTGGTAGGCGGCCAGCACCTGCTTGCGGCGCTTGGCGGGCAGGCGGTCGATGTAGAGGTGGCCGTCGAGGTGGTCGGTCTCGTGCTGCAGGCAGCGGGACAGCAGGCCGGTGCCCTCGACCGTGACGGGCTCGCCGGCGGCGTCGAAGCCGCGCACGGTGGCGTGGTCGGCGCGGGGGAGCGGCGCGTACTGGCCGGGGACGGACAGGCAGCCCTCGTCGCCGGTGTCGAGCTGCCGCTCGCCGACGCCGGGCAGCTCCAGCTCGGGGTTGACGACCACGCCCTTGTGCCGCTGCCCGTCGGCGTCGGGGCAGTCGTAGACGAACACGCGCAGCGGCACGCCGATCTGGTTGGCGGCCAGGCCGACGCCCTCCGCCGCGTACATGCTCGCGAACATGTCCTCCACCAGCTCCGCCAGCTCGCCGTCGAACCGGGTCACCGGCTCGCACGGGTGGTGCAGCACCGGGTCGCCCACGTGCACGATCGGCCGGACCTCTCCCACGACCACGCCTTTCCTATGGTTTGCGAATGTTTCGCGACAAGTTTACGAGGGGTGGCGGATGAGCGTCTCGTCTCGCTATGCAAGACGTTTTCTCTTGAATGCTGAGACAGCGCTAGGGTGATCCCATCGTCGCGAAACGAGGGAGTCTGCCGATGGACGCCGTCTACACCCATGGCCACCACGAGTCCGTGCTGCGCTCGCACCGCTGGCGCACCGCCGAGAACTCGGCCGCGTACCTGCTGCCCCACCTCAAGCCGCACATGAAGGTGCTGGACGTGGGCAGCGGCCCCGGTACGATCACCGCCGACCTGGCGGGCCTGGTCGGGCACGTGACGGCGTCCGAGGTGAGCGAGGAGGCGCTCGACCTGGCGAGGGCGGAGGTGACCGCCCGGGGGGTGGAGAACGTGGACTTCGCCGTGGCCGACGTGCACGCGCTGCGGTTCCCCGACGACACGTTCTGCGTGGTGCACGCGCACCAGGTGCTGCAGCACGTCGGCGACCCGGTGCTGGCCCTGCGGGAGATGGGCCGGGTCACCAAGCCGCGCGGGTTCGTGGCGGCGCGCGACAGCGACTACTCCGGCTTCACCTGGTATCCGCGGGTGCCGGCGCTGGACGACTGGATGGAGCTGTACCAGCAGGTCGCGCGGGGCAACGGGGGCGAGCCGGACGCCGGGCGGCGGCTGCTGTCGTGGGCCAGGGCGGCGGGCTTCGAGGACGTCACCGCCACCTCCTCCACCTGGTGCTTCGCCACGCCGGAGGACCGGGCCTGGTGGGGCGGGATGTGGGCGGAGCGGATCCAGCGCTCCGCCATGGCCGAGCGGGCCCTGGCCACCGGCGCCGCCACGGAGTCCGACCTGCGGCGCATCTCGGAGGGGTGGCTGGAGTGGGCGGCGGCCGGGGACGGCTGGCTGTCGATCCTGCACGGCGAGATCGTCTGCCGCGTCCGGGAGAGCTGATCCCGGCGGCCCGGCTCCACCGCCGCGCTGCCGGGCTCGGAATAGGGCGGTGACCGGCGCTGTTCTGCCCTGCTGTTCAGCTTCGAACTCCTGGTGAAGGAATCGACATGGCAATCGCCTTCATGCTCGTCGTGAGCGGCATCTTCGGCACCCTCCTCACCGGCGCAGTGACCGCCGGCGTGCTGCGCGGCATCAAGGGCCGGCAGTGGCCGGTGCTCCAGCGGCGGCGCGTCGTCTACCGCGGCTTCGTCCCCCGCTGACGGCCCCGATGACGGCAGGGCTGACGGCCGGGCCGACGGCAGGCGGTCACAGGCCGAGCGTGCGGGCGCGCTGCCACTGCGGGTCGCGGTAGAGGACCATGTCCGTGCCGACCATCTCGTCGGGCGCCGACAACATGGTGATCTCGCCCGCGGCCTGCAGCTGCAGGAGCAGGTCGCGCACCCGCGGGCCCACCGGGAGCCGCCCGGCGGGCAGGCCCAGCCCGTTCCTGACCGTGTCGGCGATCTCCGACAGGTGGAACGGGCCGTCGAACCCCGCCACGATCCCGCGTACGACGGTCATGGTGATGAGGTGCTCGGCCTCGGCGTGCGCGAGCTGCCAGGTGATCTGCTCCCTGCGCCGCCCGGTGCCGGCGCAGCTCGTGCAGCCGCGCGTCAACCCCGGCGCCGCCTCCTCCTCGGCCGTGCCGAAGCAGGCCGAGCACAGCCCGTTCTCGGCGGCGTGCAGCTCGGCCGTCATCCGGCCGCCCAGCACGACGCCGCACTCACAGGCGAACGCGTCGCCCAGGATGCCGGTCTGAGGGAAGATCACATGCTTGGTCACCGAGCCGACTCTACCGGCGCTCTCCCGGGGTGGGTGTCGCGCCGCCGCCCCGGACCCGGCGGATCCCCGGGCTCTCGACGCTTTCGACCGTGCGGTTGAGGTGGGCGTACCGGTCCATGCCCGCGCGAAATTCCCGACATTTCGTGATCGCGCGGTATTCCGCAATATTTTGCCGGACTGCGTGCTGGCGCGGTGGCGGTCGAGCACGTCGCAGACGGAGTGCCGCCGCAGGTTGCAGGGGGTACGGGCGGTTGCCGCGCAACTTCTACGCAACCCATGCGGCATGACAATGCTGCGGCATGAGACGAGATGTCGGCTCTGATAAGAGGATTTCTGTTTGCTCATATGGCGACGAGAAAAAGGAGTGCCCTCACCCCCGCGCGTCGGCCAGCCCGTGCAACCGCCGCAACGCCTTGCGGGCCGCCGCCGCCACACGCTCGTCCGGATGGTGCTCGATGAACACCCGCAGCACCTGCCCCGTCCAAGGATGATCCCCGAAGGCCAGGATGGCGATCGTCCCCGCCTGCTCCTCGGCCTCCATGCCCATGGCGATCGACTCGATCACCTCGCCGGTCTCGCCCCCGAACTCCAGCAGCGCCGCCGCCATGTCCACCAGCACCCAGGCGATCTCCTCGGGCGCCGGCTGCCGCTCCTCCCGGCCGGTCCTGGCCGCGATCACCGCCCCCAGCTTGGGCTCCTCCAGCAGCCGGGTCAGCGCCAGCCGGCCCTCGTCGCCCAGGCCCGTCGCCAGCACCTCCACGCCGACCGCGCGGCTCAGCGGGCTCACGGTGCCCAGGGCCGAGGCGATCTCGGCCGCCGCGGCCGCGGCGTCCCTGTCCTTGAGCCACCCGGCCAGCTCCTCGCCCCGCTCGCCCTCCGGGTACGACCGCAGCCCGTGCAGCAGCGCCGCCGCGTCGGCGTCCGCGAGCGAGCCCATCACGGGGATGTCCTGCCCGGTGGTCTCGGCGATGATCTGCCGCGCCACCCACAGGCCGAGCCAGCTCAGCGTGTACGGCTCCGCCTGCCGTACCAGGCCGAGATCCGTCAGCGTCCCGGGCCGCTCGCCCGTGACCGGCTCCCTGGACAGGAACATCCTGATCAGCTCCAGCAGCAGCCCCTCGTCCTCGGCCAGCCGCTCGCGGCAGTGCTCCGCCCAGACGGCCAGCACCTCCGCGTCGTCGCCTTCCGGCTTCAGCTCGTCGGCCAGGGGAGCGGTGCGTACGGCCGCGGCGAGCGTGGCCTCGCCGGGCAGCCGGATCGGCGGCTGCAGGGGCAGCGTGTCGTCGTAGGAGCTCACGAGCCCATCCTTTCGCGATATTTCCGATAGAGTGCCCGCTGACGCCGAAAAGTCGGAAGAAAGGAGGCGCTGAGATGTTCGGTACTTACCTGGGCGCTCTCCGCGCCCGCTTCTGCTTCTCGGAGGATTCATGCGTTTCCGTCCCGCCGTCGAGGACGATCTAGACCGCCTGCTCGGCTGCGTCGTCGACGAGTCCATCAGCTGGTCCCACCCCGACCGGCTGATGTCGTACCTGGAGAGCGGCAACTACCGCTTCGACCACATCTGGCTCGCCGAGGACGAGGAGAGCGGCGAGATCCTGGCCCGAGCCGTGTGGTGGAGCTTCCCGGACAGCACCGGCCCGCTCGCGCTCGACTGCCTGTACGTTCACCCGTCGGCCGCCGACCGCGTGAGCGTGGCCGCCGAGCTGCTGCGCCGGGCCCATGCCCGTTACGGGCAGGCGCCCGCCTATCACGTCTTCGTCCCCAACGGCTGGCGCGACGACCCCAGAGCGGGCGCAGCGGTGGCCTGGCGATGGGCCGCGGCGGGGCGCGCCGGGTTGACCGAGGAGCTGGAACGCCTGCGTTACGCCTGGACGGAGGGCGACGCCCCCGTGCCCGAGCCCTCGGAACGGCTCGTCTTCCGGGGCGATGACGACGACGAGGCGTTCGTGTCGGCGTTCCGGAGGGTGGCGGAGGGGACGCTCGACTTCCACACCCGCCAGGCCCTGGCCACCATGGACCCGGTGGCCCAGGCGCGGGAGGACGTCCGCGACTACCGGTCGATGCCGGGGGAGCGGGCCTGGTGGCGGCTGGCGTACGACAAGGGCGGTGCGCTCGTCGGGGTCGCGCTGCCGTCGGCCAACAGCGGCGGGCCCGTGGTGGGCTATCTCGGGGTGGTGCCGGAGCAGCGCGGCCACGGGTACGTCGACGACCTGCTCGCCGAGATCACCCGCTGCCACGCCGGGCGCGGGGTGCGGCGGATCGTGGCCGACACGGACGCGGGCAACGTGCCGATGGCCAGGGCGTTCGAGCGGGCCGGGTACCGAAATTTCGCCATCAGGCTGGTCTTGTCGGCGAATCCCGTGAACACGTGATGCGCGCCGGACCACGTACCGGCCATCGTCGATCCCATGACATGGGACATCGAGAAGCTCGACCTTGACGCCTATCTGAATCGCATCGGCCACGACGGGCCGCGTACCCCGACGGCGGAGACGCTGCGCGCCGTCCACCTGGGGCACGTGCGCTCCATCCCGTTCGAGAACCTGGACGTGCTCCTCGGCCGGGGGATCCTCCTCGACCTGGGCAGCCTGCAGGACAAGCTGGTGACCGGCGGGCGCGGCGGCTACTGCCACGAGCACAACCTGCTGTTCGCCGCCGCCCTGGAACGCCTCGGCTTCCCCGTCACCCGGCACCTGGCCAGGATCCGGCTGGGCCGCCGCCACCTGCCCCGCTCGCACGCCACCCTCACCGTCCGGGCGGGCGGGCGCACGTGGCTGGCCGACGTCGGGTTCGGCGGGGAGGGGCTGGTGGAGCCGATCCCGTTCGAGGAGGGGGCGTCGCTGGAGTCGGGCGCGTGGCGGTGGCGGCTCGGGCGCGACGAGGAGTTCTGGGTGCTGTCGTCGGAGGAGACGGAGCTGTACGCGTTCCGGGCGGACGAGCCACAGCTCCCGAGCGACTTCGAGGTGGCGAACTTCTACGTGGCCAACAGCCCGCATTCGCCGTTCGTCCGGCACGTGCTCGCCCAGCGGACGACGGCCGACGCCCGGATCCGGCTGGAGGGGATGACGTTCTCCGGGGCGGGGGAGCTGGCCGGGTGGCTGCGCGACGAGCTCGGGATCTCGCTCACGGAGCAGGACGCGCGAGCCCTGCTGCCATTGCTCCCGCCCTGACCGCCCCGCCGGTGTGATCGGCAGGTGTCACGGGCCGGGGGGCTCGTGGGTGAGCGCCTGGCGGGTCAGCTCCACCCTGCTGTTCACCCCGAGCTTGGCGAAGGCGTGGCGGAGGTGGGTGTCGATGGTGTGCGGGGACAGGAACAGGGCCGCCGCGGCCTCCCTGTTCGTCATGCCCTGGGCGACGAGCCGTACGACCCGCAACTCGGCCGCCGTCAACGCCGCCCACCCCTGCCCGGCCCCCGCCTCCCGGGCCCCCGGCCCTTGCCCCGGCCGGCCGGGGGATGTCGGCGGTCCAAGCCCAGGCCGGTCGGGGGAGGCCGGCGGTCCTATGCCGGATTCGGCGGGAGATACCGCGCCACACGCCCGGTACACCGCGAGCGCCTCGGCCCGCCGCCCCGCCTCCTCCAGCGCCGCCGCCAGCCCGAGCGGCCTGCGACCGGCCCGATAGAGCCCGATCGCCTCCTCCAGCCTCCCCTCGGCGTGCGCGGCCCCCGCCGCCAGGGACAGGTGACCGGGATTGCGCCGAGCCAGGTCCCGCACGCACTCCACCACCCCGGCCACCCCCCGCCACCGCGCCGCCATCCACGGCTCCTGCACGATCAGGTACGCCATCGCCCCACTCACCGCACCCCCGCCCACCGCAGCCCCGAGCCCGGAAGGACGGGCACCCCGGAGCTCGCCCACCGCACCCCCAAGCACGGAAGGATGCGGACCCCGGAGCTCGCCCGCCGAAAGACCGGGCACGGGCGGGCGGACATGCCCGAGCTCGCCCGCCGAAGGGTCGGGCACGGACCGGCGACCATCCGTGAGCGCGGCTGGTTGAGGCGCCGAGAGAGCGGGTGAACGCCATCGCAGTTCCTCGGCCACCAGCCCGGCCCCGTCGCCCGCCAGTTCCCGTCCCCGGTCCAGGAACTCCTGCGCCGTCTGCGGGTCACCGCGCAGGAGCGTCACGTGCCCGAGCACGCCCAGCAGCGCCGGGGCCAGCGCCATCGCCGAGAGCTGCTCCGCCACCCGCAGCCCCGTCTCCGCCTCGGCCGCCGCGTCGTCCAGCCGCCCCCATGCCAGCCACAGCTCGGCCCGGAACCGGTGCAGCAGCGGCAGCGCCCATGCCGTACCGAGCCGGCCGGACTCCCGCTCGACCACCGCGTACGTGTCCCGCGCCTCCTCGAACCGGTCCAGCGCCGTCAGCGCGGACCCCAGCCACAACCGCGGATGCCGGTGCGCCGTCTCCCCGCCCGCCGCGTCCGCCAGCCCCACCGCCCGCTCCGCGTGCCGCAGCGCGTCCCCCAGGTCGCCACGGAAGATCGCCACGGTGGAGCGTGCCTGCAACCCCACCACCTGGGCGAACACCTCGCCCTCCGCGACCGCCTCCATCGCTGCCGCGTCGGCCGCATCGATCCGGCCGGTCATCATCAGCGCGTGCGCCCGTACGGCCAGCAACCGCGCCCGCTCCCGCACCGGCACCCCGGGCAGCGCCAGCACCCGGCCGGTCCGCCGGATGACCCCCTCGTCGTCACCGGCGTGCTTGAGCGCCTCCGCCAGCCCGAGCGCGATCCCCGCCTCCTCCGCCACCCCCAGAGCCACGCCCTGCCCGTCGGCGATCTCCCGCGCCTCACCCAGCCGCCCCGCCGAAGCCAGCAAGCGCACCACCCCAGCCACCAGCCCCCCACCCACCAGCCCGCCACCCACCAAGCCCTCCGGCTCATCGCCCGGCACGGCTTCCGGCACACCGCCCGGCACGAGGCCCGGGCCACCGCCTGTGCCGGCGGCGGGCTCGTCAGGCTCGTGGGGCGCGTCGGACGCCGGACCGCCAGGCTGGCCCGGCATCGGGAGGTCACCAGGACGGCCGGGCATCGGGAGGTCACCTGGGCGGCCGGGCATCGGATGGTCACCTGGGCGGTCGGGCATCGGGCTGTAGGCGGTGGCGGGGGCGTGTCCGTCTTGGGGCGGGGTTGCCGCGACCGGGCGCCGGCCCGTCAGGTCGAGTGCTCGGAGCATCAGGTCGGCGGCGGCCGATGGGGCGACGGCCTTCATCTCCTCCGCCGCCGCCCGTAGCTCCCGGACCGCCGCCAGGTCGCCCACCCGGGCCCCGTGCCGCAGGTGCTCGGCCAGTTCCGCCGGCGGGCGCCCCTCGCGCCGGAGTACGGTCGCCGCCTCCCGGTGCAGGGCGGTCCTGATCGCCGCCCCGAGACCCCCGTACACCGCCTCCCTGATGAGGTCGTGCCGGAACGCCAGCCGGTCACCCTCCCCGACGAGCGCGCCCGCGCGCACGGCACCGTCGACGTGCCCGAGCAGCGCCCCGGGCGGGACCCCCAGCATCCCGGCGGCCTCGTGCCCGGAGAACGGCCGCCGCAGCACCGCCCCCACCTCCAGCAACCGCCGGGCCTCCGCCGACAGATCGCGCAACCGCCGCTCCACGGCCGCCACGAACCCCGCCGGCAGCGCCGACGCGCCGGACACCGAGGCGAGGCCGCCGCGCACCGAGGCGACACCGCCGCGCACCGTGATCCGGCCCTCCGCCAGCAGCCCGCTCAGGACCTCCTCCAGCAGGAACGGGTTCCCGCCGGCGGCCCGCGCCAGCTCCAGCACCGACGCCCCCGGCTCGGCTCCGAGCAGCCGCCCGCACAGCTCGGCCGCCTCGTCCGGGGCGAGCGGCGGCAGCGGCACCCGCCGCGCGCTGCCCTCGGCGATCAGCCGCTCCACCGCCTCCTGCTCCGGCAGCGGCCGCCGGGCCAGCAGCCACACGACCGGCGACCCGGCCAGCCCGGGCACGAGCTGCCGCAGCGCCAGGCACGTCAGCTCGTCCGCCCACTGGACGTCATCCAGGACGATCGCCAGCGGCCGGGACCGGGTGAACCGGTCGATCTCCTCCCCGAGCCGCTCGATCGCGCGGAAACCGCCGTCCGGCCCGCGCTCCGGAGCCGGCAGAGCCCCGTCCAGAGGGCCCGGCGCCCCCTCCGAAGGGCCCAGCGCCCGCCACAGCGTGGACAGCGGCGCCACCCGGTCCAGCTCGGTGGCCCGCCCGGCCGCCACCACCCGCCCGGCCGCCACCGGCTGCCCGGCTGACCGCTCGAGTCCGGCCGGCCGCCCGAGTCCGGCGGCCTCCTCCAGCAGGCGGCTCTTGCCGATCCCGGCAGGCCCCTCCACCACCACGCACCCTGACCCGGCCAGCAGGACCTCCTCGACGACCCCCAGCGCGTCCTTCCTGCCCACCAACGTCACATCACCGATTCTGCCCGCAGGCACCAAGGGACGGCGTCAGGCTTTCTCGGCGCGGAGCTGAAGAGGGGCGCCGGCGGGGCCGGGCACGGGTGACGGCAGGTTCTCCACGCGCACCCCGACCAGGAACTCCTCCACCCGCTCCCGATCCGGCAACTCCGGCAGCACGCTCGGCTCGGCGGCCAGCTCCGCCGACAGGGCGGCCCGCCAGGCGTCCACCTCGCCCCACGGCACCTCGCCGCGCCGGATCGCCAGCAGCCGCTCCCGGTGGGCCCCCACCCCGACGAGCGGCTCCCCCTCACGCACCAGGTGCTGGCCGCTGAGCAGCAGCCGCACCATGTGCATGGCCTGCTTCCAGTTCATCCGGTCGGGGTCGAGGCGGCGGAACTGGGCCTCGGCGTACCCGGTGAACGACCGGTGCGCCCGCTGCGACAGGAACGCCCCACGCAGGTCCCGCAGCCGCCGCCCGGCCGGCGTGATCACCTCCACGATCGGGGACCACAGGCACTCCAGGACGGTGGGGTTGGCGTCGAGGGCCAGGGAGCAGAAGCGCTCCACCTCCCAGGAGAACTGCTCGGGCAGCGGCCCGTCCCGGTGCGTCGCCGGTTTGTCCAGCCGCCAGAACGCCGAGGTGGGCGCCACGAACACGCCCCGGCGGTCGGTGTCCGAGGCGTCGGTCTCCAGCCCGTACGCCCGGGACCCCACCACCACGGAAAGGATCACGTCATCGTTCACCCGCCCTATCTTGCGCCATGGGGGCAACGGCTGTTCTGATCGACAAGTGAGCGCTTATGACGAGGCATACCGGCGGAGCATCGAGCGGCCCGAGGAGTTCTGGGGTGAGGCGGCGCTCGGGATCGACTGGGACGTGGCGCCCGCCACCGTGTACGCCGAGGGCCGGTGGTTCCCCGACGGGCGGCTCAACACCTGCCACAACGCCCTCGACCGGCACGTCGCGGCCGGGCGGGGCGGGCAGGCGGCGCTCATCCACGACAGCCCGGTCACCGGCTCCACGCGCACGTACACCTACGCCGAGCTGCGGGACCAGGTGGCCCGGACGGCGGGGATGTTGCGCGGCCTCGGCGTGGTGGCCGGGGACACCGTGGTGATCTACATGCCCATGGTGCCGGAGGCCGTGGTCGCGATGCTGGCCTGCGCGCGGCTCGGGGCGGTGCACTCGGTGGTGTTCGGCGGGTTCGCGGCCAGGGAGCTGGCGGTGCGGATCGACCATGCCCGGCCCAAGGTGGTGCTGTCGGCGTCCTGCGGGATCGAGCCGAACCGGGTGGTGGCGTACAAGCCGCTGCTGGACGCCGCGCTGGAGCAGGCCGGGCACCAGCCCGGCCGATGCGTGGTCCTGCAGCGGCCCGAGTGCGTGGCGGAGCTGCGGGAGGGGCGCGACCTCGACTGGGCGGCGGCGGTGGGCGAGGCCGAGCCGGCCGAATGCGTGAGCGTGGCCGCGACCGACCCGCTCTACATCCTCTACACCTCCGGCACCACCGGCTCGCCCAAGGGCGTCGTGCGCGACAACGGCGGGCACGCGGTGGCGCTGCACTGGAGCATGGCCAACGTGTACGGCGCCGCCCCCGGCGAGGTCTACTGGGCCGCCTCCGACGTGGGCTGGGTGGTCGGCCACTCCTACATCGTCTACGCGCCGCTGCTGGCGGGCTGCACGACGGTGCTGTACGAGGGCAAGCCCGTCGGCACGCCCGACCCCGGCGCGTTCTGGCGGGTGGTGGCCACGCACGACGTGCGCACGCTGTTCACCGCGCCGACCGCGATCCGCGCCATCAAAAAAGAGGACCCATCCGGCAATTTCGCGAAAAAGTGGGACCTGTCCGGGCTGCGGTACCTGTTCCTGGCCGGCGAACGGCTCGACCCCGACACCTACCACTGGGCCTCCGACCTGCTCGGCATCCCCGTCATCGACCACTGGTGGCAGACCGAGACCGGCTGGCCCATCGCCGCGAACTGCGTCGGCGTCGAAGCCCTGCCGATCAAGCCCGGCTCGCCGACGAAACCCGTACCCGGCTGGGACGTGCACATCCTCGACGCCGACGGCAAGGACTGCCCGCCGGGCACGGAGGGCGCGGTCACCGTGAAGCTCCCGCTCCCGCCCGGCGCGCTGCCCACCCTCTACCGCGACGAGGCCCGCTTCACCCGCTCCTACCTCGAGCGCTACCCCGGCCACTACCTGACGGGCGACGGCGGCCACCTGGACGGCGACGGCTACCTCTACGTCATGGGCCGCATCGACGACGTGATCAACGTGGCCGGCCACCGGCTGTCGACCGGCTCGATGGAGGAGGTCATCGCCTCGCACCCCGACGTGGCCGAGTGCGCCGTGATCGGGGTGGCCGACGAGCTGAAGGGGCAGCTCCCGATGGGGTTCGTGGTGCTGAAGGCGGGCGCCGGGCGCGACCCGGAGGAGGTGGAGCGCGAGCTGACCGCCCTCGTACGCGAGCGCATCGGCCCCGTCGCCGCCTTCCGCCGCGCCGTCGTGGTGGCCCGGCTGCCGAAGACCCGCTCGGGCAAGATCCTGCGGGCCACGATGCGGGACATCGCCGACGGCAACCCGTACACGGCGCCGTCCACCATCGAGGATCCCGCTGCGCTGCCGGAGATCGCACAAGCCGTGAAGGGAACATGACGCGCAGGTAACGTTCAGATCGTCCTGGCGAAGGAGCCTGCGGAGATCGGGGCGTTCAGCGCATGATGGGACATCCCAGTCCCCGGGAGAAGGCCATGATCGATACCCCGAGCTACGCCGACGCCCTGAGGATTCTCGGATGCAAGGACGGCAGGCTCGTCAAGGTGATCGGGCTCGCCTCGGCGGCGGAGCGTACCGGGTGGGCGCTGGCCGGCGGCCCCCGGCTCGCGACGAACCTGCGTGACATGCGCGACGGCATCATCGCCTACGGCGAGGACGTCGTACGCCGCATGCCGGAGCTGAGGAGCGGCGTCGACCGGTTCACGCGCACGCAGCGGCTGGCCGCGGCGCACGCCGCGATCGTCGTGGCGGCCTACTTCGAGGCGCTCGGCGAGGCGAAGCTGCCCTTCACGCTGGACCAGCTCGACCACGGCGGCAGCGCCCGCACGATCTCCCACGGCGTGCCGACGCAGGAGCGCTTCGCCAGGCTGATCGCGAGCCTGCTGCTGGAGCGGCTGCCCACGCCCGAGCCGCACGTGCCCTTCTCCGAGACCCGCACGGCCGTGGAACGTGCCTATCAGCGCATGTCCGAGGCCGTGGCGGGATACGTCGGCGGCCTGGCGGTCTGGGACGAGCTACCGGTCGACGACCAGCTCCTGCTGCCCCGGCTGCTCGCGGAGGGGCCGCCCGCGCACGCGCTGCGCATCTACGACGAGGACTACCGGTCGCTGGCCCTCGACAGCCACGAGTTCGGGGTGCGCAGCCTGGTGACCGAGCGGCCGCCATCGGCCACGGCGCTGTCGCGGGTGGCGTGGCTGCTGGCCGAGCTGGCCCCGCCCCGGGTCGGCGACCGCCCCATGATCCACCAGGTGCGGATGGCCGCGAACGCGCTCGACCAGCCGCTCCTGCTGGCCGGCAAGCACCCGGAGGACGTCTCGCTGCCGCTGCTGGGCGAGGGCTACCTGAGCCCGCGCTGCCGGGTGGCCGAGCTCAGGCGCGAGTCCGAGCCCGCGCAACGGAGCTGGTGGGAGCGCCAGCGGCTGCTGCCCGACGCCGAGGCGTTCCTCGCCGGGCACCTCACCTCGCTGCGCGCCACGCGGGCGCCGCTGCTCGTGCTCGGCGAGCCCGGCTCGGGCAAGACGAAGCTGACCTAGGTGCTGGCCGCGCGGCTGGCCAGGTCGGAGTTCCTGCCGATCAGGGTGGAGCTGCGCCAGGTGCGGGCCCGGGCGAGCCTGACCGAGCAGGTCGAGCAGGCCGTGGCGGCGGTGCTGGGGGAGGAGGTGTCCTACGCCGACCTGGTGGCGGCCGGGGACGGCGCGATGCCGGTGATCCTGCTGGACGGGTTCGACGAGCTGGTCCAGGGCGACACCGGCCGCTACGACTACCTGGAGCGCGTGCACGAGTTCCAGGCCAGGGAGGCCGGCCTCGGGCGGCCGGTCGCGGTGATCGTGACCAGCCGCACGGTGGTGGCCGACCGCGTCCGCTTCCCCGACGGGCTGCTGGCGCTGCAGCTGCAGCCGTTCGACGACGACCAGGTACGCCAGTGGCTCGACATCTGGGACCAGGCCAACCGCGCCCTGCTGGCCCGGCGCGACCTGAAGCCGCTGCCCGCCGAGGCGGCGCTCGTCCACGGCGACATGGCCCGCCACCCGCTGCTCCTGCTGCTGCTCGCCCTCTACGACGCCGGCGGCAACGCGCTGCAGCACGACCACGGCCCGCTCGGCCGGTCCCGCCTGTACGAGGTCCTGCTGCGCGACTACACCGAACGCGAGACCGGCGGAGCCCGCCGGGTGGCGATCGACCAGGAGCTCGTGCTGCTCGGCTCGGTGGCGCTGTCCATGCTGGCCCGCGGCAGCCAGGTCATCACCGACGAGGAGCTCGACCGGGACGTGCCGGCCCTGTGCCACGGCGGCGAGGAGGACCCCGGCGAGGAGCAGGAGCGGGTCGACTGGGCGCGCAAGGCCACCGAGCGGTTCTTCTTCGTCCGCAGGAAAGGCCACGCGTTCCTGCACTCCACGTTCGGCGAGTTCCTGGTGGCCTGGCTGACCATGTACGCGCTGCGCGACCTCGACCGGCGCCGCCACCTGCTGGGGGACGAGCCACTCGCCCTGGTGCAGGCCGTGGACGACGACCTGCTGTACGCCGTCATCTCCCACTCCTGCCTGGCCGAGCGGGGCCCGACGGTCGGGTTCATCCTGGAGCTGCTGGCCGAGGTGCCCTCGGAGGTGCGGGCCCGCTGCGTGGAGCAGCTGTCGGGGCTGCTGCGGCGCTCCCTGCACGAGCGGCCCAGGCGCCACTTCACCGGCTTCCGCCCGGTACGCCATACGATGACCCGCCGCCTGGCCGCCTACTCGGCGAACCTCACCCTCCTCATCGTCACCGCCTCGGAGGAGCCCGTCACGGTCTCCTCGCTCCTGCCCGGCCCCGACCACCTGGAGCAGTGGTCCTCGCTCACCCACCTGTGGAAGGGGCAGCTCGGGCAGGAGGGCTGGTCGGGGCTGGTCACCGCCCTGTCGGCGCACCGGGTGATGGACGGCGGCCGGGAGGACGTGGTGCTCGGGGCCGGCACGGAGCCCACGGGCATGGGCGACGTCGTCGTCGCCGTGGCCACCGGGCACGCGCCCCGCCACCGCCGGCTGCTCGACCTGCTGCTGCGGGCGCTGGGGGAGGGGCGCGCCCTGCCGTACCGGGATCGTGCCGCCATCCTGCAGGAGCTGCTGCGCACGGTGGCCGTCCGGTCTCCGGCCATGCACCAGGCGCTGGGCGCGATGTGGCACGAGGAGGGGGCCGACCGGGCCGAGCTGCGGCCGCTCCTGCACGCCCTGCTGGCCGACCCGGCGGACCGGATGGCGACCTGGGAGCAGCTGGTCAAGGCGGGCATCCCGGAGACCGCCCTGTGGGAGATCCACCAGAGCGCCCTGATGCCGGACGAAGGCTAGGGCACGACCAGGGCACGACCAGGGGACGGCTACGGCACGGCTACGGCACGGACTCGCCGGCGGGCAGCTCCACCGTGATCGTCAGCCCGCCCTCGTCCCGCGGCCGGGCCGTGACCGTGCCGCCGTGCGCCTCGGCGATCACCCGTACGATCGACAGGCCGAGCCCGCTGCCCCGCTCCGAGCGCAGCCGGTCGCCGTGCAGCCGCCGGAACGGCTCGAAGATCGTCTCGATCTCGTACGCCGGCACCTGCAGCCCCGTGTTGGCCACCACCAGCTCCACCTGGCCGGTCCGCCGCCGCGTCGTCACCCACACCTCGCCCTTGGGGTGGTTGTGCCGGACGGCGTTCTCCACCAGGTTCTGCACCATCCGCTCCACCAGCACCGCCTCGCCCGCCGTCGGGGCCGAGTCGAGCAGCCGGTGCATGCTCACCTCCCGCTCGGCCGCCTCGGCCGCGGCCTGGTCGAGGACGTGCTCGGCCACGTCCGTCAGGTCGAACGGCCGCCGGTCCAGCACCGCCTGCTCGCCCTCGGCCAGCGCCAGCAGGCCGTCGATGAGGCGCTCGTGACGGGTGTTGACCAGCAGCAGCGACTCGCCCAGCCGCTTGACGTCGTCGGTCGCGTCCGGCCGCCGCACGGCCACGTCCACCAGCGTGCGGTTGATCGTGAGCGGCGTGCGCAGCTCGTGGGAGGCGTTGGCGACGAACCTGCGCTGGCCGTCGAACGAGCGGGCCAGCCGGGCGAGCATGGCGTCGTAGCTGTCGGCCAGCTCCTTGAGCTCCTCCCGGGGGCCGTCGTAGCCGATGCGCTCGGTCAGGTCGTGGCTCTGCGCCACCCGCCGCGCCGTCTCGGTGACCCGCCTGAGCGGCCGCAGCACCAGCCCGGCCGACCACCAGCCCAGCCCGAACGCCCCCGCCGCGCCGGCCGGGATCCCGATGAGGCCGGCGGTGCGCACGTTGCCGAGCGTGTCGCGCTGGTAGACGGCGCGGACCTGCATGGCCCGCTGCCGCGCGATCTCGTACGGGTCGTCCAGCCGGCGGAAGGTCCGCCAGCCGTCGATGGTGATGCGCTCGGGGGTGAGCAGGCCCGTCCGGTATTCGAGGCTCTGGCGTACGACGAGGTAGACCCCGGCCGTGACCAGGCCGCCGAGCACCACGAACACCCCGGCGCAGGCCAGGGCGAAACGCAGCCGGGCGCTCATGGGATGCGGTAGCCCGAACCGGGCACGGTCTCGATGACCTGGGGCTCGCCGAGCTTCTTGCGCAACTTCATCATCGTCGTACGCACCGTGTTCGTGAACGGGTCGATGTGCTCGTCCCACACCTTCTCCAGCAGCGTCTCGGCCGAGACCACCGCCCCCTGGGCGCGCAGCAGCTCCGCCAGCACGCCGAACTCCTTGCGGGCCAGCGGCACGTAGCGCCCGTCGCGGAACACCTGCCGGTGCGCCCAGTCCAGCCGCACCCCGGCCCGCTCCAGCATCGGCGGGTCGGCCTTGCGCGCCCGCCGCCCGAGCGCGTGCACGCGGGCCAGCAGCTCCTCGAACGCGAACGGCTTGGGCAGGTAGTCGTCGGCCCCCAGAGACAGCCCCGCCACCCGGGACCGCACGTCGGAGGCGGCGGTCAGCATGAGCACCCGCACCATCCCGCCGCGCTCGACCACCGTCCTGCACACCTCGTCGCCGTGCGTGCCCGGCAGGTCGCGGTCGAGGATCAGCACGTCGTAGTCGTGCACGCCGAGCCGTTCGAGCGCCGCGTCCCCGTCGTAGGCGACGTCCACGGCCAGCGCCTCCCCGCGCAGCCCTTCGGCGATCGAGTCGGCGAGCATCCGCTCGTCCTCGGCGATCAGAACCCGCACCGCGCCCCCAAAAGATCTTGCATGCCGCCAGTCTGCTGCGAACGGCATAACGCGGGCATAACCACAGCGCCTCAGGCTAGCGCGCACCCGGGGGGTCACAGCCAGCCGCGCGACTCCGCCACGCGTACGGCCTCGGCGCGGTTGCGGGCTCCCGTCTTGCCGATGGCCGACGACAGGTAGTTGCGTACGGTGCCCTCGGTCAGGAACAGCCGCCGGGCGATGTCGGCCACGGTGGCCTCGCCGGCGGCGACGCGCAGCACCTCGGCCTCCCGCTGGGTGAGAGGGCTCGGGCCGGTGGTCATGGCGGACACGGCCAGCTTGGGGTCGATGACGCGCTCGCCGGCCATCACCCTGCGCACGGCGGCGGCCAGCTCGGCGGCGGGGGTGTCCTTCACCACGTAACCGGCCACGCCCGCGGCCAGCGCCCGGCTGAGGTAGCCGGGGCGGCCGAACGTGGTCACGATGATCACCCGGTGGCCGGGCAGGCGCTCGGCGACCTCCAGGCCGGACAGGCCGGGCATCTCGATGTCGAGGAGGATCACGTCGGGGGCGTGCTCCCGGGTCGCCGCCATCACCTCGTCGCCGCGGCCGACCTCGGCCACGACCTCGATGTCGTCCTCCAGGCCGAGCAGCGCGGCCAGGCCGCCCCTGACGAGGTCCTGGTCGTCGGCGATCAGCACCCGGATCATGAGGCCGCCCCGGCGGGGTCCGGGGTGCTGGTCTCCAGCGGGACCCGCACGTAGAGACGGTAGCCGCCTTCGGGGCGCGCCCCCACCTCCAGGCGCCCCCCGGCGGCGCCGACGCGCTCGGCCAGCCCGGCCAGCCCGTTCCCGGCCCCTTCCGGCCCGGTCCGGGGCAGCGGGGTGGGGCGGCCGTCGTCGCGGACCTCCAGGGCGGCCGCCGTCCCGCTCACGCGCAGGTCGATCCAGCAGCGCCGGGCCCGGCTGTGGCGCAGGACGTTCGTGGCGGCCTCCCGTACGGCCCAGGCCAGGAGGGTCTCGGCGGCGGCGGGGACGGGCCCGTCGGCGGGGGAGACGGTCACCTCGATCCCGGCCACCCCCAGATTCCGGGTGGCGCTCTCCAACTCCTCCGACAGCGACGGCGCCCGGTAGCCCGCGATCGCGTGCCGCACCTCGTCCAGGGCCCGCCGCGCGGCCTGCTCCACCTCGGTCATCTCGCGCCCCGCCCGGGCGGGGTCGGCGGTGGCGAGGCGGGCGGCGAGCTGGCTCCTGATCGTGATCGAGGTCAGCGTGTGCCCGAGGGTGTCGTGCAGGTCCCTGGCGAAGCGCAGCCGCTCGTTCTCCACGGCGAGCCGCGCGACCTCGGCCCGGGCGGTGTTCAGCCGGGCCACCAGCAGCCCCATGTGCTTCATGCTGTACACCGCCACGGCCTGCGCCGCGACGACGAGGGGCAACCACCAGACCTGGGTGAGCGGCACGCCGGCGGACAGCAGGGCCAGGCTCTCCCCGACGGCGGTCGCGGCCGACGCCGCCGCGAAGGCCGGGGTGCGCAGCGTCGCGGCGAACGCGCTGATCGCGAACACGAACGACGTGTACGCCCACGGCTCCCCGAACACCGGCAGCAGGGCCAGCCCCGCCCCGACCAGCCCGGCCAGCGCCCACCGCCGCGGCACCATGGCCCGGCCGCTCAGCATCCGCCACATGATCGCCACCCAGCAGGCCGCGAACACCGCCAGCGCGCCCAGCGCCGCCACCACGAGGAGCGGCTCCGGACCGGTGGCCAGGAACGGCCACAGCGGCCAGCCGGTCAGCAGCAGCCAGGCGCAGGACCCGGCCCGCGCCGCCGTCCGGCCCCGGCTGAAGTCCGGATCCCGCACCCGTGTCATCGCAACGACCGTCACACTGCCCGACGGTAACGCCACACGGCCAGCGCGCAGAACAGCAGCGTCCACGCGGCCAGCACGGCGAGCGAGGTCAGCGTGGGCGGCCGGCCCTCCAGCGCCCGCCACCCCAACGACCCCGCCTGGTAGGCCGGGCTGTACTCGGCCAGCGTCCGCATCCCCTCCGGCATGGCCGGCACCGGCAGCCACAGCCCGCCCAGCACCGACAGGCCGAAATAGACGGCCATCATGGCCAGGTTCGCGCTCTGCCCCTTCATCGTGTAGCCGAAGGCGATGCCCAGCGCCGCGAACGGCAGCACGCCCACCCAGATCAGCACCACCAGGGCCGGCCAGGTGCCGAACGGGAGCCGCACGCCGGACAGCAGCGCCCCGGCGGCGAGCATCACCAGGATGCCCGGCAGCACCCCCGTCGCGCCGCCCAGCAGCTTGGCCGTCACGTAGCCGTGCGCGGGCAGCGGCGTCACCGCGAGCTGCCCCAGCCAGCCCTTGCTCCGCTCCAGCGCGATGGCGCCCCCGACGAACAGCGCGCCGCCCATGGCGCCGTACGTGGCCATCGACACCATCGTGTACGCGGCGAAGTCGCCCACCTGCCCCTGCGGCACGACGTCGAGCACCTTGGTCCACAGCAGGTACAGCCCCAGCGGGAACACCGTCAGCATGACCAGCCCCACCGGGTTGCGGAAACCGCGCACCAGCTCCAGCCTCAGGTACGACCTCATCAGCCCCGCCCTCCCGTCAGGGTCACGAACGCGCTCTCCAGGTCCGTGCTCTCCAGGCGCACGTCCCTGACGTCGTCGTACATCGCGAACACGGCCCGCAACGTCGCGTCGGAGTCGCTCGTGCGCAGCGAGACCGCGCGCCCCTCCACGCTCACCTGCCGCACCCCGGGCAGCAGCTCCAGCTCGGCGGGGTCCGCGCCGTCGAGCGCGCAGCGCACCTCGACGCCGCCGACCAGCGCCTTGACGGTGGCCACGGAGCCGTCGGCGACGACCTGGCCCGCCGCGAGCAGGACGACCCGGTCGGCGTAGTCGTCGGCCTCGGCGAGGTAGTGGGTGGCGAAGACGGCGGTGCGCCCCTGCGCGGTCCTGGCGCGGAGCTCCTGCCACAGGGCGCGGCGGCCTTCCACGTCCAGCCCGACGGTCGGCTCGTCCAGCACCAGCAGGTCCGGGTCCCCGACCACGCACAGCGCGAACCTGACCCGCTGCCGCTGCCCGCCCGACAGCCGCCCGATCCGCTGCCCGGCCAGCTCCTCGACGCGCGCGGCCCGCATCGCCCGCTCCGGCGGCAGCGGGTCGGGGTACATCCCGGCCACCGCCGTCACCAGCTCCCCCACCCGTACGTCGTCCAGCAGGCCCGACTCCTGCAGCAGCACCCCGACCCGGCCCGCCCGCAGCGCCTCGACCGGCGGGCGGCCGAGCACCCTGGCGGTGCCCGAGCCGGGGGCGAGCAGGCCGAGCGCGACGGACAGCAGCGTGCTCTTGCCCGCCCCGTTGGGGCCGAGCACCGCCACCGTCTCACCCTCGCCGACCTCGAGGTCGACGCCGGCGAGCGCGGTGACCGGGCCGTAGGTCTTGGTGACGGCCCTGAGTTCCAGCGCGTTTCCAGTCATGCGATCACCCTGCTCGAGGGGGTGGGGGCGGGTGTAGTGCCGTACGTCAGCCGGGGCCGTATGACGTACGTCATGCGCTACCGCGTCCGGTGCAGCCCGGGTACCGCGTCGGCGGTATCGCGGAGGGCTGGAGGGGCGCACTAACGTGCACGTATGCGGACGATTGCCCTGGTATGCGGCATGGGGGTGGCCGTCTACACCTCCACCGTCATGGCGTACGGCAACCAGCCCGGCGCCCGGCCGCTCGACCTGCTCGGCCACGTGCTGCTGACCGTCGCGGCGCTCGGGCTGGCCTGGTGGCAGCGGCGGCCGGAGCTGGCTCTGGCCTTGTGCGCGGGGGCGGCGGCGGCCGTGTTCACGCTGGGGTACGCGCTCGCGCTGTGGCCGGTGCCCGCGCTGATCGCCGTGTTCTCGGCCATCGCCGCGGGGCGCCGGGTGGCCGGCTGGGCGGGGGCGGCGTTCCTGGTGGCGATGCCGGGGGCGGTGGCGGTCGTGCGGCCCGAGACCGACATCGTGCTGGCCGCGATCCTGTGGGCGCTGCTCGTGCTGGCGGCGGCGCAGCCGGCGGAGGTGTCGCGGGCCAGGCGGGCCTACACCGCCGAGGTGGAGCGGCGGGCGGCCGACGCCGAGCGTACCCGGGAGGAGGAGGCGCTGCGGCGGGCCCAGGAGGAGCGGCTGCGGGTGGCCAGGGAACTGCACGACGTCACCTCGCACACGGTGTCGGTGATCGCCCTGCACGCGGCCGTCGCCGCCGAGGCCGTCGAACGCGCCGGCGGCCCGTCCGAGGCCGCCGCCGCCCTCCAGGTGATCCGCTCCTCCAGCAGGCAGGCCCTGTCCGAGATGCGGGCCGTGCTCGGCGTGCTGCGCCCCGGGTCGGGTATCGCGCCGCCGCCGGGGTCGGCGCAGTTGCCCCGGCTGCTGGAGACGGCGGGGCTGCCCGTGCGGCTCGACGTCGAGGGCGAGCGCCGCCCGCTGCCGCCGGCCGCGGACCTGACCGTCTACCGTGTCGTGCAGGAGGCACTGACCAACACCATGCGCCACGCCGGAGCCACCGCGGCGACCGTGACGCTGACGTACGAGAGCGGGGCGGTGACCGTGCGGGTGGACGACGACGGGAAGGGCGCCCAGGCCCCTCGCGGGCACGGGCTGACCGGCATGGCCGAGCGCGTCGCCGCCGTGGGCGGCCGGCTGACCACCGCGAACGTCCCCGGCGGCGGCTTCCGCGTCACGGCCAGGCTGCCGGCGTGATCAGCGTCCTGCTGGCCGACGACCAGCCCCTCGTCCGGGCGGGCCTGCGGGCGCTGCTCGACACCGAGGACGACCTGACCGTGGTCGGCGAGGCCGCCGACGGCGCCGAGGCGGTACGCCTGACGCGGCGGCTGCGGCCCGACGTCGTCCTGATGGACATCCGCATGCCGGAGCTCGACGGCCTGGCGGCCACCCGCACCCTGGCCGCCACCGGCGTGCGCGTCGTCGTGGTCACCACCTTCGACCTCGACGAGTACGTGTACGAGGCGCTCCGCGCCGGCGCCAGCGGCTTCCTGGTCAAGGACGCGGAGCCGGCCGAGATCCGGCACGCCGTCCGGGTGGCCGCCCGGGGGGACGCGCTGCTGTCGCCCGGCGTCACCAGGCGGCTCATCGAGGAGTTCACGGCACGGCCCGCCGCCCCCGACAACGGCCGGCTGGCCCCGCTGACCGGGCGCGAGCGGGAGGTCCTGGCCCGGGTCGCCCGCGGCCTGACGAACGCCCGGATCGCCGAGGAGCTCTTCATGAGCCCGCTCACGGTCAAGACGCACGTGAACCGGATGATGACCAAGCTGTCGGTGCACGACCGGGCCCAGCTCGTCGTCATCGCCTACGAAACCGGCCTGATCCGCCCCGGCAACCCCACCTGACGGGCGGCCCCCCACCCCCGCCTGCGGAGTACCACCATCGATGTAGTCGCTCGCCCGCGTCCGGACGACGACCGCGGGTGCCCGCCCTTTCTAGCGTCGCCGCATGATTCGTTTCTGCATCCGTCACCGGCGGCTGGTGGTCGTGCTGTGGGTGGCGCTGTCGGCCGCGCTCATCGCGGCGGCGGCCACCTGGCCGGGCCCCTCGGACGACGACTTCTCGCTGCCGGGCTCCGAGAGCCTGCGGGCCGCCGCCCTGCTGGACGGGGCCGCTCCGGAGGCGCCGGGCGCGCTGGTCGTCTCCGCCCCGTCCGGCGTCGACTCCGCCCCCGTACGCGACTCCGTCGCCGCCCTCGTCACCCGCATGAACGCCGTCCCCGGCGTGCACGTGACCCCCGGCGCCCAGCGCGTCTCCGAGGACGGCACCATCGCCTCCATCCCGATCGAGTACCCGGACCCGGCGGCCGCACGGCAGCTCGGGGAGCTGCGCGACGGCTTCCGGGCAGACGGTGTGACCGTGGAGCTGAGCGGGGACGACTTCGCCGACTTCACCCCGGGAGGCGTCACGGAGGGTGCCGGGCTGCTGGCCGCCGCGGTGGTGCTGCTGGTGGCGTTCCGCTCCCTGATCGGCGCCGCGATCCCGCTGGTCGTCGGCGTGGTCGGGGTGACCTGCGGCGTCGCGCTGCTCACCGTCCTGTCCAACGTGGTCGGCACGCCCAGCTTCGCCGTCTACCTGACGATCATGCTCGGCCTGGGCGTCGGCATCGACTACGCCCTGCTGATCGTCACCCGCTTCCGCACCGCGATGGCCGCCCGCCCGACGGTGGCCCGCCCGACGGTGGGGAGAGGCCCGAGCACCTTCGCGGCCCCGACCGGCGGCACGGCCTGGACCGCCGACACGGCCCCGGGCGACGGCGCGAGCGCGGGCATAGGCGCGGGCGCAGACGGTGGCACGGGCACGGGCAGTGGCGCGAGTGCGGGCGGGGGTGCGGTTCCTGCGGGTGGTACGGGGGTGGCGGTGGAGGAGGCCGTGCGGGAGGCGATGCGGACGGCGGGGCGGTCCGTGCTCTTCGCCGGGCTCATCGTGATCGCCACCGGTTCCGGCATCTTGTTCCTCGGCCCGTCGCTGGGCGGCGGGGTGGCGCTGGCGGCCGGGTGCGGCGTGCTCATGGTGATGCTCGCCGCCCTCACCCTCCTCCCCGCGCTGCTGCGGATGATCGGCCCGCGGATCGACAGGTTCGCGCTGCCGCGCCGGAAGGAGGGCGTACCGCTGTCGTACCGGTGGAGCCGGGTCGTGCAGCGCAGGCCGTGGCTGACCGGCGCGGTGGCGCTGGTGGCGCTCGGCGTGCTCGCCCTGCCCGCCGCGCACCTGCGCGTCGGCTGGTCGGACGCGGGCAACCGGCCGGTCACCGACACCACGCGCCGCGCCCACGACCTGCTCGCCGTCGGCTTCGGGCCGGGCATGGCGGGCCCGCTCGTCCTGGCCGCCGGCGGCGCGGCGCCGGGTGCGGACCTCGCCAGGGCGGTCGGCCAGGCGGCCGGCACGCCGGGTGTCGCGCGGGCCTTCCCCGCCGGGGAGCGCGCCGCGATCGTGATCCCCGCCACCGGCCCGCAGGACGAGCGCACGGAGGAGCTCATCCACCGGCTGCGTGCCGAGCTGCCGGGGCCGGTGCTCGTCACCGGCTCCACCGCCGCCGCCCTCGACTACTCCCGCCATTCCGCCGACCGCCTCCCGTGGGTGGTGGGGGCGGTGCTGCTGGCGGCGTTCGTGCTGCTCACGGCCGTGTTCCGGAGCCTGGTGCTGCCGTTGAAGGCGATCGCGGTGAACCTGCTGTCCATCGGCGCCGCGTACGGCGTGATCGTGGCCGTCTTCCAGTTCGACGTGCTCGGCCGGGGCACCGCGGGGCCGATCGACGCGTGGGTGCCGACGATGCTGTTCACGATCATGTTCGGCCTGTCCATGGACTACGAGGTGTTCCTGCTGTCCCGGATCAGGGAGGAGTATCTGCGGGACCGTGACAACGCCCGCGCGGTCGCCGCCGGGCTCGCCAAGACCGCCAGGGTCATTACCGCCGCGGCTACGATCATGTTTTGCGTGTTCGCCGCGTTCGGCGCTTTCGACGATCGCGCGCTGAGCACCATGGGGGTCGGTCTGGCCGCCGCGGTGCTGGTGGACGCCACGGTGGTGCGGCTGGTTCTGGTGCCTGCCGTCATGGAAGTGCTCGGCGGGCGTAACTGGTGGTTCCCCAGCCTGACCTTTCGGAGGCTGACACTCAGGCGGTTTACTACGTAATATCCGAACATCACGAGCGTTGGGGGCGCCAGGGTGCCAGGACAGAACGTGGGTGTGGTCGTCGATCCGGCGGTGCCGCCGGAGGTTGCCGGACTGTTGCGTGCCAACGCCCCGTTGTTGTCCAGGGTCAGAGCCGGGTGGGTGCCCCCCGCGGGCGTGGCCCCGTCGCGCCGCCGCAGCCCCTCCAGCGCGCTGCTGCTGGCCGCCACCCCGGTCGTGATCGCGCTCATGGCGGTGCTGCTGGCCTCGCCGATCGCGCCGGCCGGGTTCGTGCTCCTCGGCACGTACGTCTTCATCGTCCTGGTCAAGATCGCCTCCATGAGCGAGGTGGCCGAGAACGACCGGCCGCACGAGCGCGGCGTGTACGAGCAGGCCCGCTGGTACGACGGCCGCTTCCTGATCCCCGAGGACTTCGACCAGGACGCCAGGCTCGTCCTGACCAGGGCGCAGCGGGCGATCGGCTCCGTGCTGCGCTCCCACGTCAACGCCGAGGGCCTGCTCGACGACGCCCGCAACGCCATCATGCTGCCCGCCCAGGAGTGGGAGATCGCCCGCCTGCTGGCCAAGCTGTCGGCGCTGCGCCTGTAGCACCGCGAGCTGCTGTCCAGGGGCATCGCCCCCGAGGTGGCCGCGGTGATCGAGCCGCTCGAACGGGCCCTGGTCAACAGCGAGGCCGCCGTGGTCGCCCGGGTCGAGGCGCTGGAACGTTACGCCGGGCACGTGGCCGAGGCCGAGCGCGCCTACCACGCCCGCGGCCAGATCGAGGAGCTGCGCGCCAGGCTGCCCCGCTACGAGGAACTGCTCGCCGAGTCGGGCGCCGACTCGCTGGCCGTGCCGGAGATCGAGCGGCTGGCCGAGGACGCCGACGTCCTCGAACGCACCTTACGCCGCAGCGTCGAGTCCGCCCACGAGGCGTTCCGGTACCTGGAGAGCTGACTCTCGGACAGACCGGCACATAGGATCGGTAACGTGCCCGGACGTCATGCCAAGGTGATAGTCGATCCGGCAGTGCCCGACGACGTCGCGGCCTTACTACGTGACCATCGCAAGCTCCTCCTGCGCATCCACACGGGCTGGGTTCCCGAGCACAGGCGCCGCCTGCCCGTGGTGGGGCTCGTGGGCCGGCTGGCGGCCACTGCGACGGCCCTGGTGGCGGCCGTGTACGGCCTGGGGCTCTTCGTCGCCGAGCGCTACCCGCCGTTCGTGGTGATCATGACGGGGGCGGCGCTGCTCATCGTCAGCGTCCTGCTCAGGCCCAGGCCCGACGCCGAGGTGGAGCGGCGGCACGCCCTGGAGCGGGAGGTGTACGAGGCCGCCCGCCGCCACGAGGGCCGCTACGTCCTGCGCGAGCGGCTCGACGAGCCCGCCAGGGCTCTCATGACCCGCGCCCAGGCCGCCATCGAGCAGGTCATGGACTCCAGGGTGAACGCCGAAGGGCTGCTCGACGGCGTACGCAACGGCGTGATGCTGCCCGCGCAGGAGTGGGAGATCGCCCGGCTGCTGGCCAAGCTGTCACAGCTGCGCGCCGAGCACCAGGAGGTGGTCGCCGAGGGCGTCACGCCCGAGGTGGCCGCCGTGGCCGAGCCCCTCGCCCACGTCCTCGACAGCAGCCAGCGGGCGGTGCTGGCGCGCGTCGAGGCGCTGGAACGTTACGCCGGCCACGTGGCCGACGCCGAGCGCGCCTACCGTGCCCGGCACCAGATCGAACAGCTCAGCGCCAGGCTGCCCCGCTACGAGGAGCTGCTCGCGGAGACCGGCGCGGACGGATCCGCGGTCCCGGAGCTGAGCCGATTGTCCGACGATGCCGACCGCCTGGAGCAGGCGTTACGCGACAGTGTCAGCTCCGCGCACGAGGCTTTTCGCCACCTTGGTGGCTGACTTCGCTTAGGATCCGGATTCGTGGCGGATGTGGTAGTAGACCCCGGGGTGCCGCCGGACGACGCCCAGCTGCTCAGGGAAAGCCGGCGGGTGTTGCTCAAGATGCGCCAGGGCTGGGTCCCCCAGCCGCGGCGGACGATCTCCGGCACGCACTACCGGATGATCGCGGCGTTCGGCACGGTGGCCTTCTTCGGCCTGTTACTCGGCGTCGGGGCCCTGGGCCGCGGGCTCGGCCTGCTGCTGCTCGTGCTGCTCGGCATCCCCATGATGATCGTCCTGTTCGTCCGCAACGACCTGCCCGAGGACGAGGAGGACGAGTACGAGCGGGAGGTCTACGAGCAACTCCGCTGGTACGAGGGCCGCTACGTGCTCACCGAGGACCTCGACGAGTCCTCCGCCCGCCTCCTGGCCCGCGCCCAGCGCGCCATCGCCACTGTGACCACCTCCCGCGTCAACGCCGAGGGCCTGCTCGACGACGTGCGCAACGGCGTGATGCTGCCCGCGCAGGAGTGGGAGATCGCCCGGTTGCTGGCCAAGCTGTCCGCCCTGCGCACCAAGCACAGGGAGACCGTCTCCCAGGGGCTCACGCCCGAGGTGGAGGCCGTGGCCGAGCCTCTGGCCCGGGCGCTGGACAGCAGCGAGGACGCCGTGCTGGCCCGGGTCGAGGCGCTGGAACGTTACGCGGCCAACGTCACCGAGGCCGAGCGCGCGTACCTGGCCCACCACCAGATCGAGGAGCTGCGCGGCCGGCTGCACCAGTACGAGGAGCTGGTGGCCGAGACCGGGGCCGACGGGTTCGCCATCCCGGAGCTGGAGCGCCTGGCCGAGGATGCCGACCGGCTGGAGCAGGCGCTGAGGCGGAGCGTGAGCTCCGCCCAGGAGGCCTTCCGCTACCTCGACCCGTAAGAGCCGTGAGGTCCCTGGGATCCATGGGATCCATGAGACCCCTGGGCCCCGGGGAAGCCCTGCCGGCCGGCGGTCTCCAGGAGCAGGTCGCACACCGCGTCTGCCGCGTCCACCCGGCCCAGCTTGCCCGCCGCCAGCCCCATCGCCTGCCGCAGCCCCGGATCGGCCAGCAGCGGCATCAGCTCCGCCAGCAGCATCTCGCCCGTCGGACGCGGCTCCAGCAGCGCCCGCGCCGCCCCGGCCGAGGCCAGGTAGCCGGCGTTCTTGCGCTGCTCGTCACCGCCGGTCGGGATGAGCGGGATCAGCACCGAGGGCTTGCCGATGGCGGTCAGCTCCGACACCGTCCCGGCCCCGCTGCGCGAGATCACCACGTCGGCCGCCGCGAACAGGTCGGCCAGCTCCGCCCCCACGTACGGCACCGGGTGGTAGCGGTCGGCCAGGTCGGGCGGCAGCGCCACGGCCCGCATCTGGTCGATCCACGCGGGCCCGCACTGGTGCACGATCTGCGCGTGCGGCAGCAGCACCGGCAGGATCTCCGCGATCAGCGTGTTGATCTGCTTGCTGCCCTGCGCGCCGCCCGTCACGTAGATCAGCGGCACCTCGAACGTCAGCCCGAACAGGTCGTAGGCCGCCGCCCGGTTGCCCTGCAGCAGCTCCGGCCTGATCGGGTTGCCCGTCACCACGGCCTTCGACCGCGCCGAGGCGGGCAGATACTCCAGCGACGACTCGTGTGACAGCGCGATCCGGGTCGCCAGCCTCGACAGGATGCGGTTGGCCAGCCCCACCACGGTCGTCTGCTCGTGCATCACCAGCGGCCGGCGGATCAGCTTGGCCGCCACCCCGATGGGCACCGCCACGTAACCCCCGGTCGACAGCACCACGTCGGGCAGGTAGCGGGCCGCGTGACCGACCGCCTGGAACACCCCGATCGGGATGCGGAACACGTCGGCGATGTTCGTGCCCAGCTCCTTGAGGTTGGGGCGGCGGCGCAGCTTTCCCGTGGTGATCGCCTTGAACGGGATGCCGTGCTCGGCCGTGATCCGCGCCTCCAGGCCGTTGGCGGTGCCCACCCAGAGCACGTCGTGCGGCACCTGACGTCGCTGGACGGCCGAAAGGGTCGTCAGGGCCGGATAGGTGTGACCACCGGTGCCGCCGCCGGTGATCAACAGTCGCAGGGTTCGTGACATGCGATCAGAGTATGGCCGCACAGCGGAAGCCGGTGTGCCCGGTCGCCGAGTCGGGCGTGTTCGAGGTGCGCGCCGCCACGCGGTAGCGGTTGCAGTAGGAGTCGTGACACATGTACGAGCCGCCCCGGATCACCTTCGCCGTGCCCTCGGCGGGGCCGGTGGGGTTGTCGGCGTACGGCTCCCAGCCGGTGCCCCACCAGTCGGCCGTCCACTCCCAGACGTTGCCCGAGACGTTGTAGAGCCCGTAGCCGTTCGGCTGGAACGACTTGACCGGCATCGTCCCCTTGCTGGGCGCGGTCGGGAAGTGGCCCTGCCAGATGTTGCACCGCTGCCGCCCCTTGGGCTCCAGCTCGTCGCCCCACGGGTAACGCCTGCGCTCCAGCCCGCCCCTGGCCGCCATCTCCCACTCCGCCTCGGTGGGCAGCCGCTTGCCGGCCCACGTGGCGTATGTGGCGGCGTCGTTCCAGGACACGTGCACGACGGGATGGTTCTGCCGGTCGCCGATCGCCGAGCCGGGGCCCTCCGGCGAGCGCCACGTGGCCCCCTCCACCCCCACCCACCAGGACGCGCCCGGCACGGTGGCGTCCATCACGCCGGCCGTGGCGAACTGGTGGAACACGAACGACCAACCGATCCGCTCGGCCTCGGTGACGTAGCCGGTCTCCTTGACGAACGTGGCGAACTGCGCGTTCGTCACGCACACCGGATCGATCATGAACGGGTCGAGCCGGACCTCCCGCACCGGCCCCTCGCCGTCCTCCGGACGCCCGTCGGGATCGTCCCCGCCCATGAGGAAGGTCCCGCCCGGAATGCGCACCATCCCGCGCGGCGCCGCCCGCCGCGCGGTGATCCGGACGCCCTCCTGGTACGGCCCGGCGGCGTCCCTGCTCGGGCCACAGCAAGCGCTCAAAGATCCCCCAAACGTGTCATGACACCAAGGAAGGGTAGTCCCTGGAGCATGCCCACGATCACGCGGGCGGCCCCGGTCACCGCAGCCCAGGCGCTGACCCTGGCCGCCGTGCTGGCGCTGCCGGCCCTGGCGCAGGGCGTCGTGGTGCGCCGCCCGTCCATGGTGCGCCTGGCGGCGCTGGCCGACGCCGACGGGCGCGCGATCCGGCTCCTGCGCCGGCTGCGGGCCGAGCACGGCGACGGGCCGCTGCTGGTCCCGATCCCGGGGCGCGGCCCGGCCCTGCTGCCGCTCGCCCCGCACGACGTGCGGGCGGTGCTGGAGGACCGGGCGTTCACCCCCGCCAGCAGGGAGAAGCGCGGCGCGCTGGCCCACTTCCAGCCCGACGGCGTGCTGATCACCCCCGAGCGGGAGCTGCGCGACCGGCGGCGCGAGCTGAACGAGCGGGTGCTGTGCTCGGAGTTCGCCCCGTTCACCCGGGTCGTCGAGGAGGAGGTCGCCACGCTGCCCCGCCACGGGGTGCTGACGTGGCCGCGCTTCCAGGCCGCGCACCGGCGGATCGTCCGCCGCGTCGTGCTCGGCGACGGCGCCCGCGACGACGTGACGCTCATCAGGCAGCTCGACCGGCTGCGCCGCGACGCCAACTGGTCCTGGCTGCGCGGGCGGCGCACCGACGTGCGCAACGCCTTCCGGCGCCGCCTGGCCGGACACCTGGCGCGGGCCGAGCCCGGCAGCCTGGCCTCCGTGCTCGCCGGCGCCCACGCGGCGGCCGACGTGCACGCCGAGGGTCAGGTGCCGCACTGGCTGTTCGCCTACGACGCGGCCGCCATGGCCTCCTACCGGGCCCTGGCCCTGCTGGCGTGCCACCCAGGGCCCCACGACCGGGACCGCCTGCGGGCGGCCGTGCTGGAGTCCGTGCGGCTCTGGCCCACCACGCTCGCCATCCTGCGCGACGTCACCGGCCCCACGCCGTGGGACGTCCCGGAGGGCACGACGGCGATCGTCCACAGCCCGTACGTCAACAGGGCCGAACCCGGCGACTCCTACCGGCCCGAGCTGTGGCTCGGCGGCGGCCAGGAGTGGGCGGGGGTGCCCTTCAGCGCCGGGTTCGCGCGCTGCCCGGGGGAGGAGCTGGTGCTGTTCACCTCGGTCGCGTTGCTGGACGCCTTCCTGCGTGAGCGCTCAGTCAGACCGTCCGTCACGTTGGAGGATCCGGTGCCCGCCTCGCTCGACCACTTCCGACTCCGTTTCGCCGTAAAAGCCGCATACCGGTAGCGTTTTCCCATGCGACTCGGCGTGCTGGACATCGGCTCGAACACCGTCCATTTACTGGTCGTCGACGCCCATCGCGGCGCCCGGCCCATGCCTGCCTACTCTCACAAGGTCGACCTGCGCCTGACCGAATACCTCGACAAGGACCACCGGTTGCGCAAGGAAGGCATCGAGCGGCTCGGCAACTTCGTCGAGGAGGCCGTCCACCTCGCAGAGGACAAGGGGGTGGAGGACCTGCTGGCCTTCGCCACCTCAGCCGTGCGCGAGGCCGCCAACGGCGAGCAGGTGCTGGCGGAGATCGACGAGCGCTGCGGTGTGCACATCGCGGTCCTCTCCGGGCGCGACGAGGCCAGGCTGACGTTCCTGGCGGTGCGGCGGTGGTTCGGCTGGTCGTCGGGGCGGCTGCTGGCGTTCGACATCGGGGGCGGGTCGCTGGAGATCGCCGCCGGGGTGGACGAGGAGCCCGACGTGGCCGTGTCGCTGCCGCTGGGCGCCGGGCGGCTGACGCGCGACTGGTTCACCGGTGACCCGCCGTCCGCCGACGAGGTGCGCAAGCTGCGCAAGCACGTACGCGCCGAGATCGCCCGCACCGTCGGCGACGTCGTCCGCTACGGCGAGCCCAACCGCGCGGTCGCCACGTCCAAGACGTTCAAGCAGCTCGCCAGGATCGCCGGGGCGGCGCCCTCCAGCGACGGCCCGTACGTCTCGCGCTCGCTGTCGCGCCAGGACATGGCCGACTGGGCCGTCAAGCTCACCACGATGGACTCGGCCGAGCGGGCCCAGCTCTCCGGCGTGTCCGAGGGCCGGGCGGCGCAGCTCGCGGCCGGTGCGCTGGTCGCCGACGCGGCCATGGACCTGTTCGAGGTGGACCGGCTCGACGTGTGCCCGTGGGCGCTGCGCGAAGGAGTGATACTGCGCCGGCTCGACCTGCTGCCGGGACGGCTCGATCAGCTCAATGGCGGGGCGGAGTAAGCTCGATATAGCCCTATTTATTGGCATAAAGCACTGGTTGGCGGGCACTTTCCGCCGAATGATGACAGTGCTCGGCACGATCGGCTCCCTGGTGGTCGTCCTCCTCCTCGTCGTCCTGGCCGTGCTGCTCATCTCGGCCGTCGCGATGGTCACGCTGCTGGCGATGGCCGCCTCGATGACGCAGTGGAGGACGGTGTGGCGGCGGCTGACCCGGCGCCGGAGCGGGCTGGAGCTGAAGCTCAGCGGGCCGGCGGTGCCCGAACGCCTGCGGGCGGAGCTGCACGGGAGCGTGTCCCGGGTGCGCCGCCGCTTCCTGCTCGGGGATGCCCGGCCGGGGGAGCGCAGGCCCGCCGAACGGGGCGGAGGCCCCCCTCGGTCCCGGCTCCACCGGCGTGCGGTGGAGCGCCATACCAGGACCTAGAGGAGCCTCTCAGGTGGTCATGAGGTGCCGCCCGGCCGCCCCCGGCGCGTACCGCAGGCGTTTCTCCAGGCAGACCACCGCTCCGTGCTCTTGCCTATTGGTGAAGCGGATGTCGTCGGCGAGCGCGCGCATGATCTGCAGCCCGCGTCCGTGCTCTGAGCCGGGGTCGGGTATGACCAGCTTGCGCGGGTCGAACCCGTTGCCCGTGTCCACGACCTTGATGATGCAGAGGTGGTCGTGGACCGACGCGCTGACCGTGTAGTCGTCGCTGGGGGCCGCGTGCTTGATCACGTTGGAGCACGCTTCGGTGAGCATCAGTTCGATGTCGTCGCGGATCTGTGGCTCGACGCCGAGCGACCGCAGCGTGCCGTCCAGCATCTGCCTGATCAGCGGGACGCTCGCCGCATCCCTGGGCAGTCGGAGCGCTATCGTAGCCTCCACTGCGCCTCCTCCCGTTGGATGCGTGTCAGCCCCCTGCCCCCGATGCGGTGTCCCAATCGTCCGTTTCTGGAGGGGCGGGAGCGAAGCCGCTACGGCTCCAGCAGGCGCATGGCGACCGCCAAGGTCGCCTTGTGGATCTCCTCCTCGGAGAGATCGTCCGCCTTCGTCAGCCATTTGCCGGCGTGCAGCGCGAACAGCGCCAGCGAGTGGCTGATCCGCTCCGTGGGCGTGGCGTCCGGCTCGCTCATCTCGGCCGTGAGCTCCATCATCCGCTCGCGGATCTTGATCATCGTGGGGTGGTCGCGCAGCGCGGTCTGGTTGCGCTCCAGGAACCGGGCGATCCCGAGATGCCGGGTGGCGCGGATGCTCGCGGCGTAGCGCTCGACCAGCTCGCGGCGCATCTCCGGGGTCCTGGGCCGGCTCCTGACCCAGGCGAGCAGCTCCTCCAGGGCGGCCAGGCGCATCTCGACCAGGCTCGCCACGATGTCGTCCTTGGTCTTGAAGTGGTAATAAAGTGCGGCCTTCGTCACCCCGAGCTCCTCGGCGATCTCCCGCAGCGAGGTCGCCTCGTAGCCCTGCTCGGTGAAGAGCCTCAGCGCGATCTCCTGTATCCGGGTTCGCGTGTCTTCCCGCACTTCGCACCTATTTCGACTTGACGGCCGGCAAGTAAGTACCCGGCTCATTCTACGTTTGCCGGCCGGCAAGCCGGAGGTGACCGGGTGCCGTCCCGCTGCGCGGCGCCGTCCCGAAAATGGGAGGCGCGCTCCCGGCGCGTTGTGGACAATCCCTCCCATGCACACCATCAGCCGGCCACGGGTGGACGACGCCGCCGCCATTCACGAACTCGTCGCGGCCTACGACACCTCGGTGATCGGTGGCCCCGACTCCACGCTCGACGACGTCGTCGACGAGCTGGTCGAACCGGGCTTCGATCGCGACAGGGACGGCTGGCTGGCGCACGACGCCGGCGGCCGGCTCGACGGCTACGCCTGGGTCTGCCGCAACGGCGAGAGCGACCTGGTGGACGTCGAGGTGATCGTCCGCCCCGGCGTGGACGGCCTGGCGGACGAGCTGTGGCGGGCCGTGCTCGACCGGGCGGCCGAGCTGGGCGCCGAGCACGGCCACGACTCCGTCACGCTGCACATCGGCGTCTACCGCGACGACACGGCCAAGCAGGCCAGGACGAAGGAGCTGGGCTTCGAGCCCGGCACCAGCTTCCACCGGATGCGCATCGACCACGACGGCCCGGTGCGGCCGCCCGCCGCGCCGCCCGGCCTCACCCTGCACACGGGCGAGCCCGAGGACGTGCGGCGCGAGGCGCACCGCGTGCACCAGGAGGGCTTCGCCGAGCACTTCGGCTTCGTCCCGAGCTCCTACGACCAGTGGTACGAGCGCAGGCAGGCGATGACCGTGACCGACTGGAGCCAGCTCACGCTGGCCCGCCTCGACGGCCGGCCGGCCGGGGTGCTGATCGGCAGCAACCAGTTCCTGCCGGACGAGGGCTGCGGCTACGTGGCCACGCTCGCCGTGCTGCCCGAGTTCAGGGGGCGGGGGCTGGGCCGGTTCCTGCTGCGGCACGCGTTCGCCGCCGACGCCGCCCGCGGGCGCAAGGGCACGATCCTGCACGTCGACTCCAACAACACCACGCCGGCCCTGGGCCTGTACGAGTCGGCGGGGATGCGCCAGGTCATGGCCATCGACGTCTGGCGCCGCCGCCTCTGACCGGGCTCACACCCGGTGGCGGGACAGGTGCTCCAGCACCGACTGGTTGGCCTCCCACCCGTCGGGGAACTTCACCGGGACCCCCAGCTGCACCGGCTCCGCCGATGGATGGGCGTCCAGCAGCTCGGCGATGCCCGCCCTGGCCACCACCACGCACGCGTGCCGGTGCCGTGAGGCCAGCACGCACAGCCGGCCCGACTCCAGGTGGAAGGCCGTGGCGTCCCTGCGGCCCGACAGCGGGTGCAGCACGATCGTGACGTCGTACTCGCGGCCCTGCAGCCGGTTGGCGGTGTCCACGGTGATCTCCGGCGGCAGGCCCGCGGCCCGGATGGCGGCCACCTGGTCACGGTGCGCGGCCCCGACCGCGATCCGGTCCGCCGTCACCGGCCCCTCGCCCTGCTCGGAGCCGGCCACCGCGCCGCGCTGCAGCAGCCGCTCGGCCAGCAGCGCCACCGCCCGCACGGCTTCCGCGTCGGTGCGTACGGTGTGCCGGTTCGGCAGCTCCAGCAGCGCCCACCCCGACCGGGCCGCCTCCTCCAGCGCCCGGTCGTGCACGGTGCCCATGCCGCCGGTCGACAGCTCCATCCACCGGTCCCCGTGACCGGTGCCCGACCGGAACCCGGTGAACGGGTAGAACGCCTGCGACACCACCGGCGCCGCCGACGCCGGCAGCCGCCACGACACCGGCAGCCGGTGCACGGGCAGGTCCGGGTTGTGCCGCAGCAGCACCGACACGGCGCTCTGCAACGGGTCCCACGACAGCCCCGACCAGCGGTCGCCGTCCACGATCGAGAACGGGTCGAGCTGCCCGGGGTCGCCCACGAACAGCGCCCGCTCGAACAGCCCCGCGATCCGCAGCAGCTTGTCCGAGCGCATCTGGTACGCCTCGTCCACGATCGCCCACGGCCACACCCGGTCGCCGATCCACGCCCATTTGTCGGCCGTGGCGATGACGATGTCCGGGTCGCCCAGGTCCTGGATCCGGGTGCCGACCCGGACGCCGGGCAGCTCCAGCATGCGCAGCGGCGGGACGTACCCGCTCGCCGACAGCCGGCCCACGGTCAGGTGCGGGTGCTTGTCGCTGATCCGGGCCACCAGGTCGTCGACCTGCTCGTTGGTCTGGGCCACGATCATCAGCGGCTCGCCGGTGGCCGCGATGTGGGCGGCGGCGCGTACGACGAGGGTGGACTTGCCCGCCCCGGGCGGCGAGTCGACCACCACGCCGCGGTGCCGCGGCAGGTCGGCCAGGACGTTCCTGATGACCTGCTCCGGGCTGTCGGTCACGACCAGTCCTCCTGGGCGTCCTCGTCGTCGGGCACGTATGCCTGCTGTGGTTCCTGTGGCGGCCCGCCGTGCGTCCACGGCGTCGCCTCGGCCTCGGGCAGCGCCGGCGAGCCCTGGAAGTCGTCGGTCAGCGAGGTGTAGCAGACCCGCTCGCCGAGCTCCGGCACCGCTCCCGGGGCGGCCGTCCTGCCCCGGCCCATGCCTTTGGTGATCTTGAGCGTCACCAGGCCCTCGCCCGCCTCCACCAGCTCGGCGCCCTGGCCGCGGCGCTGCGGGGTGCCGAGCGACGTGCCGGGCGCGAGGTGCACGGGGTCGTCGGTCTTGATCACGACCAGCGGGCGGAGCTTGCGCGAGCGGCCCTCGCCCTCGGTGTTGTCCGGGACCGTCTCGACCACCTCGCCCGCGAACGCCTCGCCGGTCAGGCGGTATTCGGCCATCACCAGGGGGTCGTCGTAGGCGCGCTGCACGTCGTAGCCGGCCTGGGCGCGTTCCATCCGGGCCAGCTTGGCCGCCGCGGTGACGGCGCCGTCGCGGCGGGGCTGCGGCGGGGCGCCCTCGGCGATGTGCACCGCCATGCCGCTGAACGAGCCGCGGTCCTGCTCCCACCGCTGCGCCACGCTCGCGCCCTCCGGCAGGGCGGCGAGCAGGTCGATCGCCTGCCACATGAGCCGCCACGTGGGCTCCAGCTGGGTACGCAGCGCCTCGGTGATGCGCTCGGCCGACTCGCTCTCGATCGCCGGGGCGAGCACCTCGGCGTCGAACCCCGGATCGGTCGCGGGCCCGGCGGGCGGCCAGATCAGCGGGTCCTCCGCCTCGTCGCTCGGGCCCGTGGTGATCCAGGCGAGCAGCGCGGCCAGGTTGGCGTCCTCCAGCGAGCTCTGCCCGCTGGCCCAGTGCCGGCCCAGCTCCTCGGTGGCGGCCAGCATCAGCGACGAGCCCGGGTAGGCCGCCCGCTCCCCGAGATAGGTCAGCCACCGCCCGAGCAGCGGCACCCCCTCGGGCACCGGGTACGGCCCCTCGGTGCTGCGGAAGCGCGTCGAGCGCCCGAGCAGGCGGGTGAAGGCCACGCCGGCCGGGTTCGGGACGAGCAGCTGCGGCGCGTCTAGCGCGCGCTCGTAGGGGTCGGCGTTCCTGCGCTCCACGGTCTCGGTGTCGTTGAGGAAGCTCTCGACGTACGGCAGCACCTCCCCGGCCAGGTCGGCGGCCCAGGCGAAGCGCAGGTCGCGGTTGCGCGGCTGGGTCACCACGAGCAGGCGCGGCCGGTCGCGGTCGGTGCCGAGCATCGCCGCCAGCGGCGCGGCGGCCTCGCCCGAGAGCTTGAGCGGGATGAACACCATCGGCCGCGCCGAGAGGTGGCAGTGCCTGACGGTCGCGACGGGCTGCGCGATGCCCTCGTCAAGGGCCCGCAGCCGGGCGAGCGAGGTCAGCAGGCTCATGTGGGGCTTCTCCGCGGCAGGCTCAGGTCGATCGGTCTCCGCGGCGGGGTGGTCGGCGGCGGGGTCATGTCAGGCACTCCCTGCGCAGGCGTTCGGCGTTGCGGAGCAGCCGGGCGATCTCCTCCTGGCCCTCGGCGGGGTCGCGGGCGCCGTCGGCCAGGCCCAGCGCCTCCGCCACGGAGGCGACGCCGCCGAGCTCGTCGCGCACCTGGCGGCCGAGCAGGTCGGAGGCGCCCTCCTGGCGGGCCTCGTCGCGGCAGAAGAAGCACAGGTCGCACGCGGACAGGCAGTCGGGCGCGTAGCGGGCCGTGGTCCTGCGCACCGCGTCGGCCAGGTCGGCGACCGGCCTGGTGGGCCGGCCGTCCTCGTCCGGCCGCAGGTCGAAGGTGAGGTCCTCGGGCAGCCCCTCCAGCAGCCGGTCGAGCGTGGTCATCCGGGTGAGCTGGCGGCGCAGCACGGCCAGCTGCTTGCGTACGTCGACCAGGGTCGCGACGGGCCGGTTGGCGAAGTTCTCCGGGCAGACCAGCACCACGTCGTGCGACACCTTCAGCGGGTCGTGGCCCAGGTCCTCCAGCAGGGTGCGCAGCGCCAGCACGTACACCGCCGCCTGCCGCGCCGCCGCCGCCACCGCCGACGGGTCGGCCTGCCCGTCGATCACCGCGAACGACTTGATCTCCACGATGTGGAACCGCCCGCCCAGCTGGAAGGCCACCACGTCGGGCTCCAGGTAGGCGGTGTGCCCGGCGATCTCCAGGCTGAGCAGCGGATGGTCGTAGAGCGTGCCGGCGTCCTGGCCCTCGCCCGCCGCCCGGTCGAACAGCGCCCTGGTGTGGGCGTGGCGCAGGTGGGCGCCGACGTTCTCGACGTCGTGGTAGGACACCTCGGCGATCGGCAGGCCGAGCAGCTCGCGCAGCATGCGCAGCAGCTCCGCGCACCCGTCGGCCTTGACCAGCGCCTCGAACATGTTGCCGCGGGTGATCGCGAACGGCGACTGCCCGAACGGCGCGGGGAACCCCAGGTGTCGGGCGGCGGCGTCCTTGTCGATGCCGGCGCCGTCCATGAGGGCGCGGCGGGTGCAGCCGGGGTTGGCGGCCAGGGCCGCGATGGCGCGGGCGTCGTGCGGCTGCTGGGGCGTGGTGCCCCGCAGCGCCTCCAGCCGGTGCACATGGTCGCCTTCGCGCTTCAAGCCGCTCACTTCGCGTTCTCCTTCTTGATCGTGCTCAGCGTAGCGGCGCCGAACAGGCGCGCGGCGTCACCGAGCTGCGCCGCGGCGCGTTCCGCCAGCTCGGCGCGATCCCGCGTGTCGCGATCGGCGTGCACGCGCAGCTCCGCGCGGGCCGCCTCGACCACCCTCCCGGGGTCCTGCGTGCCGAGCGTGCCGTCGGTGGCGCCCGGGATGTTCCTGGCCATGCGGACCAGTAAGCGGGCCCCCCGCTCGTTGCCCGCCTCGTTCCTCAGCTCCTGCTCGGCCACCGCGATGGCGCAGGTCAGGAAGTCGACGCGGGGGCTGAGCGGGCCGACCACGCGCCGCTCCAGCGGCCACGTGCTGAGCGTGAGCAGGCCCCGGGCGGGGGAGAGGCGGTCGGTGAGGGCGGCGCACAGGTAGTACGGCCGCCCGTGGGGGGAGGACCTGAACGAGCGCTCCTCGTCCCTGCGCAGGCTGGTGAGCTGGTTGCTGCGGATCGTGCCGCCGAAGAACGCCTCGCTGACGGCCACGACCAGCCTGGGCTGGGCGGCCGCGCCCAGGAGCCCCAGCCCCTGGTGCACCTGCTCCCGCACGGTGACCAGGCGCGGCGGCTCCTCCTTGGCGCCGCCCGCGGGCCGGGCCTGCTCGCCGCTCACGAGGGCGTCCCAGGCGCGCTCGGCACTGCGCAGCTCGGCCCGCAGGACGCGGGCGGTCGCGCCGTCCCGGGCGCGCATCGCCTTGCGCACGCCGGCCCGCAGCTCGTCGATCCGCCGCTCGAGATCGTCCAGCCGGTCACTCATGGCGCGACTGTACCAACAGTCCCAGCATTTTCCAGTAATTTGCCGACATTGACGCCATTGCGTGATCTACATCGTAAAGGCGCTTGCCCGGTCGCACTAGCCAAGTTTGGCTAGCGACGGTACGCTTCCCGGGAGCTAGCCAAATTTGGCTAGCCGTCTTTGGGGAGCTCGATGAAGTCGGTACGGCTACTGGTCCTGGGAGCGCTGCGCAGGCGCGGACGCGCACACGGCTACCAGGTCCGCGCGGATCTGGAGGCGTGGGGCGCGCACGAGTGGTCCACCGCCACGTCCGGCTCGGTGTACCACGCGCTCAGGAGCATGGCCGCCCAGGGCCTGCTGGTGACGCACGAGACGGTCCGCTCGGAGGCCGGGGGACCGCCGCGGATCGAGTACGAGCTGACCGGCAGGGGCGAACAGGAATACTTCACCCTGCTGGGCCGGGCCCTCACCGACCACGAGCCGGGCCTCGACGTGCTGGGCGCCGCCGTCGGCCTGATCGAGGACCTGCCCCGGGAGCGCGCCCTGGAGATGCTGCGCGAGCGGGCCAGCGCGATGCGCGAGTGGCGTACCAGCATCACCTCGCATCTACCGGCGGGCACCGATCTGGACACCTGGGGACCGGTGGGCGAGGTCCTGTCCCTGTGGCTGACCACCGCCGAGACCGGCGCCCGATGGACGCACCGGCTGATCCGCCGCCTGGAGGAGGGCGCGTTCACCATGGCCGGCGAGGACTCCGCACCCACGCAACCCGATGGAGGAACCCATGGCCAATGAGATCACCGTGCCGCTGCTTCCCTGCCGGTCCATCGACGAGATCGAAGATTTCTACACCATGCTCGGGTTCACCCGGACCTACCACCAGTTTCGCCCGAACCCGTACGTGGCCCTCGAACGCGAGGACCTCCAGCTGCACTTCTTCGGCATGCCGGGCTTCGACCCCGAGGACTCCTACGGGACCTGCCTGGTCATCGTGCCCGACACCAGGGAGCTCTTCGAGGCGTTCGCGGCGGGCATGCGCGCGGTCCACGGCAGGCTCCTGATCTCCGGGATCCCCCGGATGACCCGGCCCCGCAGGCGCAAGAACGCCGACGGCCATTCCGGGTTCGCCGTCATCGACCCCGGCGGGAACTGGATCAGGATCTCGTCCGCCAGGCCCGCGCCCGAGGAGGAGTCCCCCGGCAGGCTCACCACGACCCTGCACAGCGCGGTCGTGATGGGCGACTCCCACGGCAAGCACGTACGGGCGGCCCAGATCCTGGACGCGGCCCTGGAGCGCGACCGGGCCACCGCGACGCCCGCCGAGCTGCTCGAAGCGCTGGCCTACCGTGCCGAACTCGCCCTGCGCGCCGACGACTCCGCTGCCGCCGGCGACGCCCTCGCCCGAGCCCGCGCGCTCACCCTCTCCGACGCCGAGCGGGACAGGCTGGCCGAGAGCCTGGCCGCCCTCGACGACCTGGAGGCCGTCCTCCGGCCCGCCCCTCGCCCCTGACCGCGGGTCAGAGCGGGAGGGCCACCACCCAGCTGCGGTCCTCGGTGAGGAAGCGGTCCAGGCGCAGCCCCTCGGCGGCCAGCTCCGCGGCGAGGTCGTCGTCGGTGAGCCGCCTGGAGGAGAACGACTGCGTCCACACCTTGTCGTCGCCGTACGTGTAGCGCATGGTCGCTTCGTAGATCCCCGGCGACACCTCCTCGACGGCCGCCATCGTGATCGTGATGTCGCCGTCGTCGCGTCCCATGCCCGGGTGCCAGCGGTCGTGCGCGTCGGCGGGCATCCACTGGATCAGCACCGCGCCGGAGGGCTTGACGTGCCGCGCGCAGGTCGCCAGCAGGGCCTGCCGGGTGGCGTCGTGCACGGTGTTCACGAGCTGGGAGGCCAGCATGACGGTGTCGAAGCGCCGGTCGAGCCGCAGGTCCTGGACGCGGGCGAGCACGGTGCGGGTGCCGCGCACCCGGGCGAGCATCTCGGGCGACTCGTCCACGGCCACCACCGCGAAACCGCGGTCGAGCAGCGGATGCGTCACCCGTCCGACGCCGGCGCCGAGCTCCAGGACGGAGCCTCCGGGCGGGGTCACCTGGGCGACGATCTCGGGCTCGTCGCCGGCGGCCAGCAGGCTGTAGAACTCGACAGGGGATCCGTCAGGGGTGATGGGGCCGGGGCCGGTACCTGATTCACGCATGTCTCGAAACTATCCCCGCGGATCAAGGCGGGTGGGGCCATCGCGCACGATCGGCCATCGGCTATGGCACGCCGACCGGTTGTGCGGGGTGGTGGTCGCTCCGGACGCGCTGGTCGGGCCGCTGGTCGGCCCGCTGGTCGGGCCGGTGGTCGGGCCGGTGGGGCACGGCGGGGTGGTGGCGGACGCCCAGCGTGAGCAGGGAGCCGTGGCCGGTCTGTTCGAGCGCGACCTCGTCGCACAGGTGCTGGATCACCCACAGGCCGTACCCGTGGGACCCGGCCGGGTCGACGCGGGCCGAGGCGAGGTGGTCGCGGGTCAGGCGGCCCGCGACGTCGAGGATCTCCACGACGATCCGGCCGACGGCGGTGCGGGCGGTGAGGGTGCCCGACCCGCCGCCGTGGTCGAGCACGTTGGTGACCGCCTCGTTCACGGCCAGCACGAGGTCCTCCAGCCGCCCACGGGGCAGGCCGCAGTGGTGACCGTGGATGCGCACCAGGTCCCTCATCAGGCCGAGGTCGGCCGTGATGGGACAGCGCAGTTCGAACTCGAAAGTCATCATCGTCTCGCCGCCGGGGGCCAGGAGGAGTCCATTGGCCCTTTTGGAGCTTTCCCCGCAGGAGATCGCCAAACGTCCGGATGGCGAGCCGGCCGCCGGGCCGGCCGTGGTTCCCCTGGCCCGCCAGGCCGGGGAGCGTATGACGATATTTACTGACCCGTAATTCTTCGTGAACACCTGGCAACACGTGCCCCATAAGCCCGCCGGCCACGAGAATTGAGGCAGCTTGACCCAAGGGGGCGTGGGTGGTCGTGCTGGAACTGCTGGGCCGGCTGGTGAACTTCCTCGGCGGCGTCGGTCCCGTGCTGTTCGGGATCGCGCTGCTGATGGCCGCGCCCTTCGTCGACCGGCTCGTCGTACGCCGCAAGCGCCTCACGTTCCGCGTCCTGTACAACTCCAAGATCGGCGTCGGCCCCGAGCGGCTCGACGGGGCGGATCCGGCCGAGGCGGGGCCGCCGCAGCTGAGCCGGGTCGTCCGGCTGCTCGACCGGATGAGCATCGTGGTGATCCGCATCCGCAACAGCGGCAGCTACGACATCGACCCCGACGACTTCGACAAGGCGCTGTCGTTCACGTTCGGCGGGCGCGTCGTGTGGAACGCCCGGGTCTCCGACGCCAGCACTCCCGAGCTGCGCCAGCGGTTACGGGACTCGCTGCGGTTCTTCCCCGACGAGGACAAGCCCGCCCGCGACAACCTGCTCACCGTACGCCGGCGCCTGTCCGACCGCATGGCGCGCTGGGTCGGCGGCGCCCAGAACCAGGAGGTCGCCGAGCCGAACTGGCACGGCGTCCGGCTTGACCGGCTCACCCTCAAACGCGGGCAGAAGGCCAAGCTCGTCGTCGTCCTGCGCGAGGCCGGCCCCGGCGGGGTGGACGACATCACCAAGGTCGTCGAGCACGCCGGCAAGCTCAAGGACGCCGGCCTGATCAAGGACGAGAGCAAGGCCCGCCGCGTCACCCTGCCGCGCGTCAGCGCCACGCTCGTCGTGCTGCTCACCCTGGTCCTGGTGCTCAGCCAGCTCGCCCGCCCGGTCGACAGTTCGGTCGCGTGCGCGTCCGGGGAGCTGAGCGTGGAGGGGTCGAGCGTGCTGATGGAGACCATGCGGGCGGTCGCCGCCGAGTACACCCGGGTGTGCGGGGACGACACCGAGATCGCCACCCGGGAGACCGGCTCGCTGAGCGGCGTGCGCGGCCTGCTGAACGCCGACGCGGCCCGGGCGGACGGGCGCATCGCGCTGTCGGACGGCAAGAGCCGCTATCACGACCGGCTGTACGGGGAACGGCTGGCGATCGTCGTCTACTTCGTGGTGGTCAACAGCGGGGTCGGGCTGACCACGCTGGGCGTCGAGGACCTCCAGAAGATCAACAGCGGCGTCTGGACCGACTGGAGGCAGGTCCGCGGCGAGGGCCCGTCGCTGCCCATCAGGATCGTCGGCCGCGGCCAGGACTCCGGCACCCGGCAGCTGTTCGAGGAGAGGGTGCTCGGCACCGGCGAGAACGTGCTCTCCTCCGAGGAGTGCCTGGAGAAGGACCGCAACCCGGACGCGCCCGTGATCCGCTGCGAGCGCGACGACAACGCGGAGGTCCTGGAGAAGATCAGCACGACCCCGGGCGCGATCGGGTACGCCGACGCCGCGTCGGTGGCCGAGGCCCGCCGGGCGGGCAGCATCACGGCGCTGACCCTCGACGGCAAGGCGTTCGACGCCGCCACCGCCGTGGAGTCCGGCTACCCGTTCTGGACGGTGGAGTACCTCTACCTGAGGGCCCGGCCGCGGCCGGGCTCGGCGGCCGCGAACTTCCTGCAGTTCGTCCGCGGCCACAGCCTGGCGCGGGTGCGGCTGACGGAGGCGGGGTTCAGGCCGTGCACGGGGGCGGAGGGTCCCGTGGAGCTGTGCCATCTACGCTGAGCGTCCCCGGCGATCCGGCCACGGGCATCGGCACCTCCAGCACGTCGCGGTAGTGGGCGAGCAGCTCCTCGCACAACGCCGGCCAGGCGCGCCCGGCGACCGACGCCCGGGCCTGCCCCGCCAGGCGCGCCCGCAGTGAGGCGTCCGCCACGAGCCGGGCCACGGCCGCCCGTAGCCCGGGCAGGTCGTCCGGCGGGTGGAGCAGGCCGTTGACCTCGGGCCGGACGAGGTCGAGCGGTCCCCCGGCGGCCGGCGCGACCACCGGCACGCCGCAGGCCAGCGCCTCCTGCACGGCCTGGCAGAACGTCTCGTTGCTGCCGGTGTGCACGAACACGTCGAACGACGCCACCGCCCGCGCCAGGTCGGGCCCGGTACGCAGGCCGAGGAACTCCGCCTCCGGCAGCCGCCGCCGCAGGCTCCTCTCCGAGGGCCCCGCCCCGACGACGGCCAGCCGCACCCCGGGCAGGTCCGCGACCGCGGCGAGCCGGTGCACCTGCTTCTCGGCGGCCAGGCGGCCCGCGTACCCCACCACGACCTCCCCGCCGGGGGCGAGCCGGCGGCGCAGGGCCGCGCAGCTGCGGCGCGGGTGGAACAGCTCCAGGTCGACGCCGCGACCCCACAGAGCCAGGCGGGGGATGCCTCGGGCGGACAGCTCCCGCAGCGTCGCCCTGGAGGGGGCGAGGGTCCTGGCCGCGCCCCGGTGGACGCGGCGCAGCCAGGACCAGATGGCGCCGCCGGCCGCGCCCAGGCCGTACTGGCGGGCGAACCCCGCCAGATCGGTCTGGAACACCGCGACGGCGGGGACGCCGAGCCGGCGCGCGGCCGCCGCGCCCGAGGCGCCGAGCACGGCGGGGGAGGCCAGGTGGACGAGGTCGGGCTTGAACCCGCTCAGCGTGCGCGTGACGCGCCTGCCGGGCAGCCCCACCGAGACGGAACGGTAGAACGGCAGGGCGAGGCCGGGGATCGGATGGACGGGGAAACCGGCGTAGGCGGGCGGCGCGGGGGCGGGCGCGAGCACGATCGCCTCGTGCCCGGTCGCGGCCAGATGGTCAAGGATGTGGCAGACCGAGTTGACGACCCCGTTCACCTGCGGCAGGAACGACTCGGCCACGATGGCGACCCTCATGCTCCGGTACATCCCTGTCGCGGTCGACTCGCGGCTCACCAGCAGGCGCCCGGCAGGCGAATTCCACGGCAACGCGGGTCTGCCGCCGCTCCTCGGCGACGAGCCGGGCGAAGGCCGGCAGGAAGTCCCAGCAGCGCCTGGCCAGCCAGGCCGTGCCCGCCGTGGCCAGCCAGAACGCGCCGGCCCACGCCGTGGGCTCGGGAGCGGCCGGCTCGGGGTCCGGCAGGCGGACCGCCAGGCCCCGGGTCCCCAGCCGGGCGGCGAAGAGCCGGGCGAGCTGCCGGTGGCCGCGCTCGCTCGGGTGCAGCCGGTCCAGGCCCCACATGCGCGGGTCGGGCAGCGTGCTGGTGAGCACCGTGGCGCCCGTCTCGCTCAGCCGCGCCACCAGCTGCTCGTAGTCGGCCGCGAAGACGGCCGGGTCGAAGTCCCCGCGCAGGGTGTCGTTCACGCCGACGAGCACGGTGGCCAGCGACGGCCGCAGCTCCAGGGCGCGGGGGAGCTGGTCGCGCAGCACGTCGGCCACGCGCGCGCCGCAGACCGCGTAGTTGCCGAGCCCCACGGTGACCGAGTCGCCCAGCGCCGCCAGCCGGATCCCGGGGCGCCCCGGCCCGCCGCCCGTCCCGGGCGCGGGGGCGTGCCGATGGCCGCTCATCCGGGCCTCACCGGGGTGCCGGCCAGGCCGTGGGCGCGCAGGAAGCCCCGGACCGCGGCCGGCCAGCCGTACCGCTCGGCCTGGGCGCGCGCGATCACCGCGCGCGGCGGGTCCGACGGCGACAGGAGCAGCTCCACGGCCCGCGCGTACGCGGCGGGATCGTCCTCGACCGCGACCCCCGCCGCTCCGAGGACCTCCGGCAGGGCGCTGTCACGGCTCGCCACGACCGGGGTGCCGCTGGCCAGCGCCTCCAGCGCGGCCAGCCCGAACGTCTCCAGCGGACCGGGCGCGAGGACCACGTCGGCGGTCGCCAGCAGCGCCGCCAGCCGGGCGCGCTCCGTGACGTGGCCGAGGAAGACCACCGGCAGCCCCGCCGCGCGCCTTTCGAGCGGGCGCCGCAACGGCCCGTCACCGGCCACCGCCAGCACGGCGGGTACGCCCGCGCGCCGCAGCTCGGCCAGGGCCAGGACGGAGCGGTCCGGCCGCTTCTCCGGGTACAGCCGGCCGCAGTGCACCAGCAGCGCCTCGCCCCCGGGGGCCAGCCGGGAGCGGAGCTGGGCGTCGTACCGGCCGGGGGCGAACGTGGTGAGGTCCACCCCGAGCGGCACGCGGGTCACGTTCGCCGCGCCCAGACGCCTGAACTCGGCCTCGGCCCACGCGGTCGTGCAGATGACGGTGTCGTAGCGGGCGGCCGTGGCGCGGTTGAGCGCGTCGGCGAGCCGCGCGGGCGGGCCGTACAGGCGGAACAGCGCCGACAGGCTCTCGTGGGAGACCATGACCGACGGGATCCCCCGGGCCCGCGCCCAGGCGCCGGTCCAGCGCAGGGTGGTGCGGTCCGAGACCTCCAGGCGGTCGGGCCGGAGCTCCTCCAGCAGCCGCCGCAGCGGGCGGCGGGCGGCGATGACCCGGTAACCGCCGAGCCCGGGGACGAGCGGGCCGGGCAGGGTGATGACCCGCCCGCCCGCCGTCTCCGCCTCCCGGGCCCGCTCACCGGGAACGACCAGTACGGGTTCGTGGCCCGACGCCGCGTACCCGGCGCCGAGCTCGTCGAGGGCGACCCGGAGGCCGCCCGAGGAAGGGGTGACGAAGTTCGCCAGCCGTACGATGCGCATGACCGGATGGTTGCCGCGCGGGCGACCTCCCCCGCTAATGAGGGATGAAGCGGCCACTAACGGTCGCCGGCGAATAACACGTGCCCGGCGGGTCGAAGGCGCCCTTCGCGGCCGCCTCGGCCGACGGTGCGAGCCCGGGCGCGCCCATGGCCGCGAAGAGCGCCCCTGCCCCGCCGGACACGCCGACGGCGGACAGGAAGTCGCGTCTGCTGTACCCCGACACCCACCTCCATGATCTTGTTGGGCGGAGTCTGAGCATGCTCTGTTGCGACTGAGGCTTCCGGGCACTCACCAGGGCGCCCATGAAGGGTGAAACGTCAAGGAATGGGAATCCCTTGACGAACGGCGGAGCCCATCGTGCCGCCCGCCTGCATACGTTGGGGACATGCAGGCAGACACCCGTTACCTGCCGATCGGGGAACACGGGCTCATCGGCGACCTGCGCACCGTCGCGCTCGTGGGCACCAACGGCACCATCGACTGGTACTGCTGCCCGTCCTTCGACGCCCCCAGCGTGTTCGCCTCGATCCTGGACGCCGACCGGGGCGGGTCCTTCGAGCTGGCCGCCGACACCCCGGCGACGACCAAGCAGTTCTACTTCCCCGACACCAACGTCCTGATCACCCGCTTCTTCGCCGACGACGGGGTGGGCGAGATCCAGGACTTCATGCCGATCGCGGACGACTCGCGCGAGGCCGACCGGCACCGGCTGATCCGGCGCGTCTCCTGCGTTCGCGGCACGCTCCCGTTCCGCGTCCGGGTGGCGCCCCGCTTCGACTACGCCAGGCAGGAGCACACCGTCCACCAGGACGGGTTCCGGACGACCTTCCAGTCGCCGTCCCTGGCGCTGGCCCTGTCGGCCAGTGTGCCGGTCGAGACCGACGGGCGGGACGTCTGGAGCGCGTTCGAGCTCAACGAGGGCGATCACGCGGTGTTCGCCCTCGACCGGGTCGGCTTGGGGATCACGCCGCGCGGCTGCCCGATGGAGGAGGCGGAGCGGGAGTTCGTCGCCACCGTGCGGTACTGGCGCCGGTGGCTGTCCGCCTCCCGCTACCGGGGCCGCTGGCGGGAGGTCGTCCACCGCTCGGCACTGACGCTGAAGCTGCTCACGTACGCCCCGACCGGCGGCATCGTCGCCGCCCCCACGACGAGCCTGCCCGAGCGGATCGCCGGCGGGCGCAACTGGGACTACCGGTACGTGTGGATACGCGACGCCGCGTTCTGCGTCTACGCCCTGCTCAGGCTCGGCTTCACCGAGGAGGCCGACGCGTTCATGGGCTTCCTGTCCAGGCACGTCCCGCTCAGCGGCGACGGCCCCAACGGGCCGCTGCAGATCATGTACGGCATCGACGGCCGCAGCGACCTGCCCGAGCACGAGCTGAACCACCTGGAGGGCTACCGGGCCTCCGCCCCCGTACGCATCGGGAACGCCGCCGCCGGCCAGCTCCAGCTCGACATCTACGGCGCCCTCATCGACTCCGTCTACCTCTACAACAAGTGGGGCGACCCCATCTCCAGCGACCGCTGGGACCAGGTGTGCACGCTGGTCAACTGGGTCTGCGACAACTGGGACCAGCCCGACGAGGGCATCTGGGAGACGCGCGGCGGGCGCAAGAACTTCGTCTACTCGCGGCTGATGTGCTGGGTCGCCATCGAGCGCGCCATGCGCATGGCCGCCCAGCGCGGCCTGCCCGCCGACATCCCCCGCTGGCGCGCCAACCGGGACACGATCTACCGCGACATCATGCGGCAGGGGTGGTCGGAGCGGGCGCGGGCGTTCGTGCAGCACTTCGACGAGGACGTGCTGGACGCGTCCATCCTGATGATGCCGCTGGCCAAGTTCGTCTCGCCCACCGATCCCAAGTGGCTGTCCACCCTCGACGCGCTCGGCCTCGGGCTGGTCTCGGACTCGCTGGTGTACCGCTACGACCCGGAGGTCAGCCCCGACGGCCTGGAGGGTCCCGAAGGCACGTTCTCGATCTGCTCGTTCTGGTACGTCGAGGCGCTGGCCCGCGCCGGCCGCGTCGACGAGGCCCGCCTGGCGTTCGAGAAGATGCTGACCTACGCCAACCACCTCGGGCTGTACGCGGAGGAGATCGGGCACACGGGGGAGCAGCTCGGCAACTTCCCGCAGGCCATCACCCACCTGGCGCTCATCAGCGCCGCCTTCAACCTCGACCACGCCCTCGGCTGACCCGGCGCCACCCGACCGCGGGACGGGAAGGCCCGGGCGTGCTATGTTGAATAAACGTTTATTCAATGTAGGTGGGGCGATGGCCAGGACACGAAACGAGCAGGCGGTGTGGCGCCGGGAGCAACTGCTGGACGCGGCGTTGAAGGTGTTCGCCGCCAAGGGCGTGGACGGCGCCACGGTGAAGGACGTGGCGCAGGCGGCCGGCGTGACCCCCGGCCTGCTGTATCGCTACTTCGACAGCAAGGAGGCGATGGTGGCGACGCTGCTGTCGGAGCGGGGCTTCCTGCCCCGGCTGCGGGAGCTGCGGGCCGACGCCCTCGACAGCCGCCCGGCCACCGTCGTGCTGACCGAGCTGCTGGAGGCGTTCGATCGGCTGCTGGCCGGCCACGCCGACCTGATGGCGGTGTTCTTCAGCGCCGCCCAGGCCCGCGCGCCGCTGGCGACGCTGGTGAGCGAGGGCCAGCGGCTGATCGGCGACTTCCTGGCCGAGCGGGTCGCCGCCGGCGAGCTGCGCGCACATGACACCGCCACGGCGGCCAGGACCCTGTTCGCCACCGTGGCCGTCAACCGGCGGCTGGGCACCCCCATCGACGTCGCCGCCCTGGTCGGGCTGCTGTTTCCGGAAGAGGGATGAGATGCGCGCACAGTGCTGTGTCGTGGGCGGAGGGCCGGCGGGGATGATGGCCGGGCTGCTGCTGGCCCGCCAGGGCGTGGAGGTGATCGTGCTGGAGAAGCACGCGGACTTCCTCAGGGACTTCCGCGGCGACACCGTCCATCCCTCCACGCTGGAGGTGATCGCCGAGCTGGGGTGGATCGAGGAGTTCCTCGGCCTCCCGCACACCAGGATGCCCGAGGTCTCGGTGAACATGGGAGGCAAGGACGTCACCTTCGCCGACTTCAGCCGGTTGAGGGTGCGCTGCCCCTACATCGCCTTCATGCCGCAGTGGGACGTGCTGGACTTCCTGGCCGGCAAGGCCGCGGCCTTCCCCTCCTTCCGCCTCCTGCGCCGCGCCCGGGTGACGGAGCTGCGCACCGAGCGCGGGCGGGTGACCGGCGTCCTGGCCGACACCGAGGACGGCCCCGTGGAGGTGCGGGCGGATCTGGTGATCGGGGCGGACGGCCGCCACTCCACCGTACGGGCGCGGGCGGACCTGACTCCCGTGAGCGACTCGCCGCCCATGGACGTGCTGTGGTTCCACCTGCCCCGCCGGGCACCTGATCGGGTGCCCTTCTTCCAGGGCGGCAAGGGGGCCTTGATCTCCATCGACCGCGGCGACTACTGGCAGATCGCCTACGCGATCCCGGCGGCCGCCTTCGGCGAGCTCAAGACCGCCGGGCTGGAGGCGTTCCGGGAACGGGTGGCGGGCCTGGCGCCCGCCCTGCGCGACCGCGTCCACCAGCTCGACTGGGAGGCGGTGCACCACCTGACCGTCCGGGTGGACCGGCTGTCCCGGTGGCATCGGCCAGGGCTGCTGTGCATCGGTGACGCCGCCCACGCCATGTCACCCGCGGGCGGCGTGGGCATCAACCTGGCGGTGCAGGACGCGGTGGCCACCGCCAACCTCCTGGGCCCCTTACTCGCCGGGGGCGGCGTCCCCGGGGAGGCCGAGCTGGCCCGGGTGCAGTCGCGCCGGGAACGCGCCGCGAGGGTGACGCAGGCGTTCCAGCTCAGGATCCTGCGCGGCCTCTACCCCAAGGACCTGGGCGACGACACGACACAGCACGTGCCGCCGATCTTCACCGCGTTCCGGACGCTGCCGCCGCTGCGGCACCTCATGGGCCGCTTCATCGGCATGGGCGCCCGCCCGGAGCACATCGCCGCGTAGCGCCGAAGCCGGCCCTGTCTGTCGGCCCTGTCTGTCGGCCCTGTCTGTCGGCCCTGTCTGTCGGCCCTGTCTGTCGGCCCTGTCTGTCGGCGCTGTCTGTCGGCGCTGTCTGTCGGCGCATGGTGGGCGGGGGTGCGGTCGAAGCGGGGTGGGGAAGTTGCGGGCATATGTCGTGACAAGGCTTGGTCAAGCGAGGATAAACCCAGGTCAACCGCATTATTCTGGCCTGACGTAGGGCACTCTTGTCGAGACGCGGTTGGAAGGTGACATGGCCACACCCGCGGAAGAGACGACACCGGCAGTCGTCCTGATCGACGCCGAGGGCACCGTGATCGGCTGGACGTGGGCCGCCGAAGAGCTCTCCGGGTACCGCGCCCAGGACATCCTCGACCGCCCCGCCGCGACCCTGCTCCCGCAGGCCGATCGGGAGGACGCGGTCCGGCGGCTGGCCGCCCGGGAGCACTGGTCCGGGGTGGCCGAGATCCGCCACCGCGACGGCCACAGGGTCGTCGTGCGCGTGGAGGGGGCCCGGCTCGCCACCGCGCCGGGGAGGGACGCCTGGCTCGTGTCGGCGACGCCGGCGGTCGTGGACCTGTCGGGCGGGACGGGCACGCTGCTGGAGTCGCTCATCAGCCGCTTTCCCGTGGCCGTGGCCATCTGGGATCTCGACCTGCGCTGCGTCTGGCTGAACGCGGAGGCTGAGCGCCTCAGCGACGTCTTCCCCCACTACCGGCTCGGCCGATCGCTGAACGAGCTCATCCCGGGGGTGGACACCCGGTCCGCCAAGGAGGCGATGCGGAGGGTGCTCTCCGACGGCGAACCCATGATCGACCGTGAGGCGCGCTGGACCTCGGCGGACGGCCGCGAGGAACGTACGCTGTCGACCTCGCTCTTCCGCCTGGAAGGCACGGACGACCGGCCGCTGGGCGTGTGCTCGCTGGCGCTGGACATCAGCCACAGCCGCGCCCGCGACCGCCTGGCGCTGCTCCGCGAGGCGAGCATCCGGATCGGCACCACGCTCGACGTCGAGAAGACCGCGCAGGAGCTGGCGGATCTGGCCGTGCCGGTGCTCGCCGACTACGTCACCGTCGATCTCGCCGAGTCGGTCGTCCCCGGCGGTGAGCCCCTGCAGCGGCTGGCGTCCACGGAGGAGAGCATCCCCGTGTTCCGGCGGGCGGGGGTGGCCTCGGTCTACGGCGGGACCCCCGAATCCCTGTGGCCGCTCGGGCAGGCGGTCTTCGTCCCGCCGTCGTCGCCCTTCACCAGGGTCCTGGTCTCCGGCCGGTCCCATTTCGAGCCCGTCCTCGACACCTCGCCCGGCACCTGGCTCGACCAGGACCCGGATCGGGCGAGGGTCATCCACGGCACCGGGATGCACAGCCTGATCATCGTCCCGCTGCAGGCACGGGGCGACATCCTGGGCGTCGCCGTGTTCGTCCGCCACCACAACGCGGCGCGGTTCATGCGCGACGACCTGATCCTGGCCGAAGAGCTGGCCGCCCGAGCCGCGCTGAGCCTGGACAACGCCCGCCGGTACACCCGCGAGCGCACCGCCGCGCTGGCGCTGCAACGTGACCTGCTGCCGCGCAACCTGCGCGGTGGCGACGCGGTGGAGGTGGCCTCCCGCTACCTGCCCTCCGGCGTGGGCGTCGGCGTCGGCGGCGACTGGTTCGACGTGATCCCGCTGCCGGGCGCCGGGGTCGCCCTGGTCGTCGGCGACGTGACCGGGCACGGCATCAACGCCGCCGCGACGATGGGACGCCTGCGCACCGCCGTACGCACCCTGGCGTACCTGGGCCTGCCGCCCGACGAGCTGCTCGCCAACCTCGACGACCTGGTCGTGCGCCTGGCGGAGGAGGACGCCGGCGCCGACGGCCTCCCGCTCGGCGCCACCGGCGCCACCTGCCTGTACGCGGTCTACGACCCGGCCACCCGCAGGTGCACCATGGCCACGGCCGGGCACCCGCCACCGGCGCTCCTGCGCCCCGGCGGAAGCGTGACCTACCCGTGCCTGCCCAGCGGCACCCCGATCGGCCTGGGCCTGAGCTCCTTCAAGTCCATCGACCTCGAGCTCGATCCCGGGACCGTGATCGCCCTCTACACCGACGGCCTGATCGAGACCCGCGAGGCGGACCTGGACGCGGGCATGGAGCGCCTCGCCGCCGCGCTGGCGCAGGGCGCGCTCCCGCTGGAGAGCCTGTGCTCCTCCGTGATCAGCGCCATCTTGGGTGACACGCCGGCCGAGGACGACATCGCCCTCCTCCTGGCCCGCACCCGGGCCACCGGCTGATCACCAGTTGAACATCGTCCCGTCCTCCAGGCGGCTGACCGGCAGGGCCGGGCACCCGGCGCCCGCCGCGGGTCGCGGGCGCCGTACCTGGCCGGCTTCGTGCCGCTCATGCAGATCTACCGCGACGCCTTCCTCCGCGACGACCGGCCGCTGACCTCGGCCGCCTCGGTCGTGGGCCAGGATCCTGCCCACCCTCGTCCTGCTCGCCGGGGCCTTCTACTGCCTGGTGCCGGTCGCCTGGGTGGTCGTGGCCGCGACCAAGTCGAGCGCGGAGCTGTTCTCCACGTTCACGTTCGCCCCCGGGACGGGCCTGCTGGACAACCTGCGCGACCTGTTCGCCTACGGCGACGGCCGGTTCCTGCTCTGGGCCGCCAACAGCGCCCTGTACGCGGTCGCCGGCTCCGCGGCCTCGACCCTGATCTCGACGCTGGCCGGGTACGCCATGGCCAAGTACGACTTCCGCGGCCGGACCGTGCTGTTCTACGCGATCCTGGCCGGCGTGCTCCTGCCCGGCATGACGCTGGCGATCCCGCAGTATCTGATCATGTCGGAGACAGGCCTGGTCGGCGGCTACTGGTCGGTCCTGCTGCCGGGTCTCATCTCGCCGTTCGGCATCTACCTGGCCCGCGTGTACGCCACCGCCTCCGTGCCCGACGCCACGCTGGAGGCGGCCAGGATCGACGGCGCGAGCGAATATCGCATCCTGGGCGCCATCGGGCTGCGCATGATGCTCCCCGGCATGGTGACGATCTTCGTGCTGCAGTTCGTGGGCACGTGGAACAACTTCCTGCTGCCGTACATCATGTTGTCGGACGAGTCCACGTTCCCGATCAGCGTGGGCCTGTACACCCTGCTGTCCAAGGGCTCCTCGGAGCCCGCCCTGTACGGCATCGCCATCGTCGGCACCGCCGTGTCGGTGATCCCGCTCATCGCGCTGCTGCTGTTCCTGCAGCGGTTCTGGCGGCTCGACCTGCTCAGCGGCGGCCTGAAGGGCTGGCCTCCGCACAAAACCCGCCCGCAGAACGTGAACAAGATTCGGCTCCTTCTTGAACGGCGGCGGTTTCCAGCGGATCCTGGTCTCTGAGCCCGATCATCACAAACGTCTTACGTCTCATGTTCACCTCGACGTCCGGTGGCTGCCGGGGCACCGCCTCGGCCACGAGCAGACCTTCGCCCGCGAGGGGAAGGCTTCCTGGAAGCGATCGCCACCGGCACCGGCACCCGAGCCGCCTCTCCGGCGACGGCTCGCGGGTGCGGCGCGTGCCGGACCGCGGTCGGGAACGAGCGCGCGGTTCGCGGGAGCCGCCTGACCTCTGTGGAGGATGTGTGACGAGGCCGATCAGGCGATTCACCGGCCGGTGCGCCGGCCAGCGCGCGGAGGAGACCCCATGAGAACCGGAGCATGGCTGATCGGGGCACGCGGCTCGGTCGCCGTCACCAGCATGGTCGGAGCGCTCGCCATCCGGGCGGGCCTGGCCGCGCCCACCGGATGCGTCCTGGAGTCGCCCGGTCTGCGCGACCGGATCCGGCCCGGCATCGGGGACCTGGTCTTCGGCGGCCACGACATCACCTCCGTCCCGCTGGACAAGAAGGCCGCCGAGCTGGCCGAGGCGGGAGTCGTGCCGTCCTCCCTCGTCCTGGCCGTGCAGAGGGAGCTCCTCGCCGTCGACCAGCGCGTACGGCCGGTGCCCACCGCGCCGACGCAGGCCGAGGCCGCCAAGGCCATCGGCGCCGACCTCGACCGGTTCCGCCGCGTGCACGACCTGGACCGCGTCGTCGTCATCAACGTCTCGACCACCGAACCCGTCCCGCCGCCGCACCCCGCCCACGACGACCTCGACGCCCTGCGCGCCGCGCTGGCCGGCCCGGAGGCCATCCTGCCGCCCAGCGCGCTGGCCGCGTACGCCGCCCTGCTCGCCGGCTGCCCGTACGTCGACTTCACCCCCTCGACGGGCGCCCGCCTGCCCGCGCTCGACGCGCTCGCCCGCGAGCGCGGCCTGCCGTACGCCGGCCGCGACGGCAAGACCGGCGAGACCCTCGTCAAGTCGGTGCTCGCCCCGATGTTCGCCCAGCGCCACCTGAAGGTCCGCACCTGGTCCGGCGTCAACCTGCTGGGCGGCGGCGACGGTGCCAACCTCGCCCAGCCGGGCGCGAACGCGGCCAAGGCGGCCAGCAAGCAGCGCGTGCTGGCCGAGACGCTCGGCTACACGCCGCAGGGGGAGACGCGCATCGACTACCTGGAGGACCTCGGCGACTTCAAGACCGCCTGGGACCTCGTCACGTTCGAGGGCTTCCTCGGGACCGGCATGCGGATGGAGTTCACCTGGCACGGGTGCGACTCGGCGCTGGCCGCGCCGCTGATCCTCGACCTGGCCCGGCTCACCGCCGCCGCCCACCGCGCCGGACGGGCCGGCCCGCTGACGGAGCTGGCCTTCTTCTTCAAGGACCCCCTCGGAGAGGTACCGCACGGGCTGGCCGAGCAGTGGCGGGCCCTGCACGACCTCATCGCCACCCTCAGCCCCGAGGCCACGTCATGACCCGGCGGTCCGCCGCGACGCCGCCCTCCGCCGTGACACCGCTCCGCCGTTACCCCGGTTCCCGCCGCGCCGCGGGCAGCGGCCCGAGCGTGGCAGAACGTCTCGCGGGGAAGTGGAAAGACGCGGCAGCGGCCCGGCACTGCAGGACCCGTGCGCCGGGGCCGGTGGCGAGGGACGGCGTGGCGTCGGGCCGGCACGGTGCGGGCCGGCACGGTGCGGGCCGGCACGGTGCGGGCCGGCACGGTCCCGGTCGGTGCTGTGCTGGTCGTGGTGCCCGAGCGGGTCGGCGTGGGAGGTCCTGGTGAGAGGAAAGTGCCGATGACGGCCCTGCGGGACCTGCTGGAGCTCGTCCGGGCGCCGGCCGCGCTGTCGGTACCGGGCGACGTGGTGGCGGGGGCCGCGGCCGGGCGGGCGCTCGGCGGGCGCACGCTCGGCCTGGCCTGCTCCTCGGTCTGCCTGTACTGGGCGGGGATGGCCGCCAACGACTGGGCCGACCGGCACCTGGACGCCGTCGAGCGGCCCGAGCGTCCCATCCCGTCGGGCCGGGTGCCGCCGGGCACCGCCCTGACCCTGGCCGCCGGGCTCACCGTCGCGGGCGTCGCCATGGCGGGGCTCACCGGGGGGCGTCGCGCCCTGGCGGTCGCCGTACCGCTGGCGGCGGCCGTGTGGACGTACGACCTGGTCGCGAAGAACACCTCCGCCGGACCCCTCGCGATGGCCGCCTGCCGGGGCCTCGACGTGCTGCTGGGCGCCACCCCCGGCCGTCACCTCGCCGCCGCGCTGCCCTCGGCCCTCACCGTCTCCGCCCACACCTACCTCCTGACCGACCTGTCCCGTGGCGAGACGTCCGGCACCAGCCGCCTCCGCCCGGCCGCCACCCTGGCCGCCACGCTCGCCGTGGCCACCACCGCCGCTCCCCGCCCCCTCACCCCTGGCCCCCTCCCGGCCACCCGCCACTCACCCGCCCCGACCCCGCTCCCCGCCCCCACCGGAGCGCCCCTCTTCCGAGCCCTCAGCCAAGTCGCCCCCAGCCTCCTCCGAGGTTCCCGCCGCTCATCCGGCCCGGGACTACGCCCCGAAGCCCGTCACCCGTCCGGCCCGAGCCACCTCCCCGTCACCAGGCGGCCCGTGGCCGGCGCTGTCGCGCAGGCCGGGCTCGCCGGCTGGTACGCCGCGCAGTTCGGGTCCCCGCAAGCCCGTGCCGTCGCCGATCCCTCGGCGGCCCGGGTGCGCGCCGCCGTCACGGCCGGGATCGTCAGCCTGCCCGCACTCCAGGGCGCCCTGGCCGCACGCGCCGGCGCGCCCCGCATCGGTCTCGCCCTCGCCGCGGTGGTCCCGCTGGCCCGCCGCCTGGCCAGAAAGCTGTCCCCGACATGATCCGATTCGGCTACGGCACCAACGGCTTCGCCAACCACCGCCTCCCCGACGCCCTCGACGTCATCTCCGATCTCGGCTACACCGGAGTGGCCCTCACGCTCGACCACCACCACCTCGACCCCTACGCCGACGGGCTAGGGCAGCGGGTGGCCAAGGTGGCCGACCGCCTGCGCACGCTCGGCCTGGCCGTGGTGGTCGAGACCGGCGCCCGCTACCTGCTCGACCCGCGCCGCAAGCACGCCCCCACCCTGCTCGACGACGACCGCGACAAGCGGATCGACTTCCTGCTCCGGGCCGCCGCCATCGGTGCCGACCTGGGGGCCGAGGCGGTGTCGTTCTGGTCGGGGGTACGTCCCGCCCACGTGCGTCCCGAACTGGCCTGGGACCGGCTGGTGGAGGGGTGCGCGCGGGTCCTGGAGGGGGCGCGCGGCCTGCCGCTCGGGTTCGAGCCCGAGCCAGGGATGCTCGTCGACACGATCGCCGGCTGGCACGCGCTGCGCCGGGCACTCGGCGCGCCGGACGGGTTCGGCCTCACGCTGGACATCGGCCATTGCCGGTGCAACGAGCCCGAGCCGGTGCCCGACTGCGTCACGGCCGTCGCCGAGCACCTGGTCAACGTGCAGATCGACGACATGCGCCGGGGGACGCACGAGCACCTCGAGTTCGGGGAAGGGGAGATCGACTTCCCGCCCGTGCTGCGGGCGCTGGCCGCCGCCGGCTACCGGGGCCTGGTCGCCGTCGAGCTGCCGCGCCACTCGCACGCCGCCCCCGACGTGGCCGCCCGCTCGCTGGCCTTCCTCCGCCACGCCGAGCGGGCGTCCCTCCACCCGGCCGAGGCACCCGCCTCCGCCGGTGGGGACGAGCGGGCGTCACAGCGCCCGCCCGAGGTGCCTGCTTCCGCCCGTCAGGGTGAGCGGGCGTCCGTGCGCCAGGCCGGGGTGCCTGTTTCCACCCGTGAGGGTGAGCGGTCCGAGCGGGGTGCTGTCGAAGGTGGAGGTGCGTGATGTCGACCGAAGGGCTGCGGGCCGCGCTCCGGGACACGGCGCACTGGGCGTGGCTGGACGGCGCGCTCGTGGCCGCCGCCGAGCGGCCCGGGACGGTCGGCCGGGCGTTCGCCGCCGCCGGACGGCGTACCGGACGGGCGCCGCTGCCCGCCGCGCCCGGCTGGACGGCCGACGAGGCGGCGCGGACGCTGCTGCTGGCCGCGCTCCCGCCCGATCGGGCCGCCGCCGAGGCCGGCGACCTCTACCAGCACGGCGACGCCGACGAGAAGCGGGCCGTGCTCAAGGCCCTGCCCATGCTGCCGGTCGGTACGCAGGCCGTCCCCCTCCTGCACGACGCCATCCGGACCAACGACGTCCGCCTGGTGGCCGCCGCCCTCGGCCCGTACGCCCGCCACCTCGACCAGGCCGCCTGGCGGCAGGCGGTGCTCAAGTGCGTGTTCATGGGCGTGCCGCTGGACGCCGTCGACCGGCTGGACGAGCGGGCCGACCCGGAGCTGGCCGGCATGCTGGCCGACTTCGCCGCCGAGCTCGCCGCGGCCGGGCGCCCCATGCCCGGCGACGCCGCCGACCTGCTCCGCCGTCTCACCCGCGAGGAGACCTGATGCGCATCTTCGACCCGCACATCCACATGACCTCACGCACCACCGACGACTACGCCCGCATGGCCGCCGCCGGGGTCCTGGCCGTGGTGGAGCCGGCCTTCTGGCTGGGGCAGCCGCGGACGAACCCGGGCTCGTTCACGGACTACTTCGACTCGCTCATCGGCTGGGAGCCGTACCGCGCCGCGCAGTTCGGCGTCGTCCACCACGCCACGATCGCGCTCAACCCCAAGGAGGCCAACGACCCCCGCTGCCGCCCCGTCCTGGACCTGCTGCCGCGATACCTGGACAAGGACCGCGTCGTCGCGGTCGGCGAGATCGGCTACGACTCGATGACGCCGGAGGAGGACGACGCCTTCGAGCGGCAGCTCGCCCTGGCCGTCGAGCACGAGCTGCCGGCGCTCGTGCACACGCCCCACCGCGACAAGGCCCGCGGCACCCGGCGCACGCTCGACGTCGTGGCCGCCTCCGGCATCGCGCCGGAACGGGTCGCCGTCGACCACCTCAACGAGGTGACCGTCGGGCTCGTGAAGGACTCCGGCTGCTGGATGGGGTTCTCCATCTACCCCGAGACCAAGATGTCGCCGCCGCGCATGGTGGAGATCCTGCGCGCGCACGGCCCGGAACGCGTGCTGATCAACTCCGCCGCCGACTGGGGCGTCTCCGACCCGCTCCTCACCCAGGAGACCGCCAGGGCGATGCTGGCGGCCGGGTTCGGCGAGGACGACGTGGACCGGGTGCTGTGGCGCAACCCTATGGAGTTCTACGGCCAGTCCGGCCGCCTCGACCTGACCGCCGCCGGCCCGGGCGCCCGCGACACCGAGCCCGCGTTCGCCGAGCCGACGTTCGCCGGCAGCTCGATCCGGCGCGGCGGCGAGTGATGCGGCTGCGGCACCCGTCGGGGACACCACTGCACCTGAGCTACTGCACCAACGTGCACCCGGCCGAGGACCTCGACGGCATCGTCGCCCAGTTCGACACGTACGCGGTCCCGGTCCGCGCCCTGCTCGGCACCGACGTCCTGGGGCTGGGGCTCTGGCTGGCCGCGCCCGTCGCCGCCGAGCTGGCCGCCGACCCCGCCGCGACCGGCCGGCTCGGCCGCGAGCTGGCCGCGCGGGGCCTGGAGGTCGTCACGCTCAACGGCTTCCCGTACCGCGCCTTCCACGACCCGGTGGTCAAGCGGGCCGTCTACCACCCCGACTGGACCACGCCGGCCCGGCTGGCGTACACGCTCGACCTGGCCCGCGTCCTGGCCGGCCTGCTGCCGGACGACGCGGCCCGCGGCTCGGTCTCCACCCTGCCGCTCGGCTGGCGCGAGCCGTGGGACGCCGCGATGGCGGACCTGGCCGCCCGCCGCCTGGACGAGCTCGCCACGGGCCTGGCCGCCGTCGAGTCCGCCACCGGCCGGGTCGTACGGGTGGCGTTCGAGCCCGAACCCGGCTGCGTCGTGGAGAGCACCGAACAGGCCGTCGCCCACCTGGCCGGCGCCGACACCGACCGGCTCGGCATCTGCCTGGACCTGGCGCACCTGGCCTGCGCGTGGGAGCGCCCGGCCGACGCGCTGGGCGCGCTGCGCGCGGCCGGTCTGCCCGTCGTGAAGGTCCAGCTCTCGGCCGCCCTGGAGACCACCCATCCGCCCGCGCTGGCCGAGTACGTGGAGCCGCGCTTCCTGCACCAGACCCGCACCCCCGCCGGGCACCGGGCCGACGACCTCGACGAGGCGCTCGACCGCCGGCTGCCCGGCCCGTGGCGGGTCCACTACCACGTGCCGCTGCACGCCGACCCGGCCCCGCCCCTGGCCACCACCGTCCCGGTGCTGCGCGAGGCGCTCGCGGAGCTGGCCGGCGGGCCTGATCCGCTGTGCGACCACTACGACGTGGAGACCTACACCTGGGGCGTGCTGCCGCCGGCGCTGCGGCCCACGACCTCCGCCGAACTGGCCGCCGGCATCGCCGGTGAGCTGGACTTCGCCCGTACCGAGCTGTGCGACCTGGGAGTGAAGGCATGACCTCGCTGTTGGTCCTGGACGTGGTCGGACTGACCCCGCGGCTGCTGGCCCACATGCCGCGCCTGCGCGCCGTCGCCGGGAGCGGTTTCCAGGCCGAGCTGGGCACCGTCCTGCCCGCCGTCACCTGCTCGGCGCAGTCCACGTTCCTCACCGGCCTGCCGCCGTCCGGCCACGGCGTCGTCGGCAACGGCTGGTACTTCCGCGACCTCGGCGAGGTCCTGCTGTGGCGCCAGCACAACGCGCTGGTCGGCGGCGAGAAGCTGTGGCACGCCGCCCGCCGCGAGCGGCCCGGCTTCACCGTGGCCAACGTGTGCTGGTGGTACGCCATGGGCGCCGACGTCGACTGGACCGTCACGCCCCGCCCGATCTACCGCGCCGACGGCCGCAAGGAGCCCGACTGCTACACCGACCCGCCCGAGCTGCACGACGAGCTGACCGCGAAGCTGGGCACGTTCCCCCTGTTCAGCTACTGGGGGCCGGGGGCCGGGATCGCCTCGTCGGCCTGGATCGCCCGGGCCACCGAGCACGTCATGGCCACCCGCGATCCCGACCTCACCCTGGCCTACCTCCCGCACCTCGACTACGACCTGCAGCGCTACGGCCCCTCCGACCCCCGGGCCGCCGCGGCCGCCGCCGAACTCGACGCCGTCCTGGCGCCCCTGCTGGACGCGGCGGGGGACCGGACCGTGGTGGTCCTGTCCGAGTACGGCATCACCGACGTCTCCCGCCCCGTGGACGTCAACCGGGCCCTGCGCGCGGAGGACCTGCTGCGGGTGCACACGCAGGACGGCATGGAGTACCTGGACCCGTGGACCTCCCGGGCGTTCGCCGTCGCCGACCACCAGGTGGCGCACGTCTACGTCCGCGACCCCGCCGACGTGCCCGCCGTGGCCAAGCTGTGCGCGTCGGTGCCCGGCGTGGCCACGGTGCTCGATCAGGAGGGGCAGGCGGCGCACGGGCTGGACCATCCCCGCTCCGGCGAGCTGGTCCTGCTGGCCGACCCCGACGCGTGGTTCACCTACTACTACTGGCTCGACGAGGCGCGGGCCCCCGACTTCGCCCGCCTGGTCGAGATCCACCGCAAACCGGGCTACGACCCGGCCGAGCTGTTCTTCGACCCGGCCGGCCCCGCCGCCGCCAAGCGCCGGGCCGGGCTGGCGCTGCTGCGCAAGAAGCTCGGCCTGCGCTACCTCATGAACGTCGTCGGCCTCGACCCCGGGGCGCGGGCGGTCCGCGGCTCCCACGGGCTGCTGCCCGCCGACCCCGCCGACGCGCCCGTCCTGCTCTGCTCCGACGCGTCCGCGGCCAGGGAACGGTACGCGGCCGTGGAGGTCAAGGACCTGCTCCTGAGCCTCGCCCGAACGCCGGTCAGGGGGTGAATCGGTAGCCCGTGCCGGGCTCGCTGATCAGGCCGGGATGCCGTTCGGCGGCCCGGCACGGCGCGGAGGAGCCGCCCGGGACGAGACCGGCAGCTTGACGATCATGGTGAGACCTCCGCCCGGTGTCTCCTCGGGTTCGAGGGTGCCGCCCATGGCCTCGGTCAGCCCGCGTGACAGCGCCAGCCCCAGGCCCACGCCGGTGCCGTTGTCGCGGTCGCCGAGCCGCTGGAACGGCAGGAAGACCCGGTCGCGGGCCTCGCGCGGGATGCCGGGCCCGCGGTCGACGACGCGGATCTCCACGTCGTCGCCGTGCGTGCTCGCGGTGACGAGCACGTTCCGGCCGGGCGGGCTGTGCCGCACGGCGTTGCTCATCAGGTTGACCAGCACCCGCTCCAGCAGCGCCGGGTCGGCGACGACGTCGGGCAGCTCGATGTCGACGTCGCCCTCGACGCGCTCGCGCAGCGAGCCGAGGTCGTCGATCGCGCGGGGCACGACGTCCTCCAGGGCGACCGGCTGGAGCGACAGGCCCAGCACCCCGGCCTGCAAGCGGCTCATGTCCAGCAGGTTCTCCACCAGCCGGTCCAGCCGGACGAGCGACTCGTCGGCGGTGGCCAGCAGCTCCTCCTGGTCGCGCGCCGACCAGGCGACGTCGTGGCTGCGCAGGCTCTCCACGGCGGCCTTGGCGGCCGACAGCGGCGTACGCAGGTCGTGGCTGACGGCGGTCAGCAGCGCGGTGCGCATCCGGTCGGCCTCGGCCAGCGGCCTGGCCTGCTCGGCCTCCTCCTGCAG
>NZ_JBQQCB010000038.1:0-86652 GCF_052246675.1 Nonomuraea sp. KM90
GTGCGGTGCCGCCCGCGCTGGACGACCGGGTACGCCTCTACCGCAGCACGACGGCCCGCAAGCGGCTGCTCGTCGTGCTGGACGACGCCGCCGACGAGGCCCAGGTGCGCCCCCTGCTGCCCACCGGGCCCGGCAGCCTCACCCTGGTGACGAGCCGGTCGCCGCTGGCCGGGCTGGAGGCGGCGCGGGCGTACGAGCTGGGGCTGCTCGACGAGGACGAGGCCGTGGCCCTGCTCGGCGGGGTGGCCGGGCACGAGCGGGTACGCGCCGAGCCCGAGGCCGCCCTGCGCATCGTCCGGCTCTGCGGTCACCTGCCGCTGGCCCTGCGCATCGCCGGGTCCCGGCTGGCCAGGAAGCCCGGCTGGACGCTCGACCACCTCGCGGGGCGGCTGGGGGACGAGCGGCGCCGGCTCGACGAGCTCAGCGCCGGCGACCTGGCCGTGCGGGGCAGCCTCGCGCTCGGCTACCGGGGCCTGCCGGAGGCGGAGCGGCTGCTGCTGCGCGGGCTCGGCGCGCTGTCCGCGCCCGACTTCGCGCCCTGGGTGTTCGGGGCGGACCTGGAGCCGCTGGCCGAGGCGGGGCTGCTCCAGTCGCGCGGCCTGGACGAGGCGGGTCAGGAACGCTACGGGTGGCACGACCTGACCCGGCTCTACGCCGCCGAACGGCTGGCCGAGGAGGACGGCGGTTCGGCCGGCGTGCTGGCGGCCAGGGCGGGCGAGATCCTCGACCGGGCCCGGCGGGGCTGGGCGTCCCTCCTCCCCGCCGAACCCGGCACGGGCCGCACCGAGGTCCACCCGCCCGAACCCGCCTCCGACCCGGACGGGCTCTGGCGGGAGGCGACGGGGGCGGGTCCCGGGCTGGAGACGGGGTGGCTGCGGCAGGAGGCGCGGTGGCTGGGCGCCGAGCGCCGGTTCCTCGTCGCCACCGTCGCGGACTTCTTCCGGGCCCGGCTGTACGAGGCCGCGTGGCGGCTGGCCTTCTACCTGACCCCGCTCCTCGAACTGGGCGCCCACCACGACGACTGGCACGCCACGACGGCGACCGGGCTGGACGCGGCCAGGGCGGCGGGGCACCGGCACGGGGAGGCGCTCCTGCTGCGCGGCCTGGCCGACCTGCACCGGGCCGAGGGCCGTCTTGAGGCCGCCGCCGCCGCGTTGAGAGCGGCCCAGCCGCTGGTGGAGGGGCTGGAGCTGGCCCGCATCACGCTCCGCCTGGGCCTGGTCCAGGCCGCGACGGCCACCGGCCCGCACGCCCGGGAGACGACCGGCCCTCACCGGGAGTGGGCCACGGGGCCGGGCGCGGGCGATGCACGGGCGGGTACGGGGGGTGTGCGGTCGGGGCGGGTGCGGGAGGCTGAGCGGGCGTTCGTGCGGGCCTTGCGGGTTTTCGAGGAGGCCGGGGACCGGCGCGGGCGGGCGGACGCCCTGCGTGCGCTCGGCGCGTTGCTCGGCGACGAGGGCCCGCTGAGCGAGAGCCTGGCCGCCTACCAGGACCTGGGCGACCCGCGAGGCGAGGCGGAAGCGCTGCTGGAGCTGGCCAGGCTGCACCTCGCCGCCCGCCGCCACACCCAGGCCCGCGAGTGCGCGGAGCGCCGCCTGCGCATCAACCGCCGCCTCGGCGACCGGTTGCCGGAGGCGGTGGCGTTGCTCGTACTGGCCGAGATCGCCGGGCTGGAAGGCGCCCCCGAGGCGGCCGAAGGGGCGGCGCGGGCGGCGCTGGAGACGTTCACCGCGTACGGCGACCGCAGGAGCGCGGCGCGAGCCCGGCTGGCGCTCGCCCGGGCCGCACTCGACCTCGATCACCTAGATCGGGCGGTTGAGACCCTGATGCGAGCTATGGGAGAGTTTGACGGCCTCGGCGACGAACACGGCAAGGCCGAGGCCGAACGGCTCGTGCGGGAAGTCGATAGGCGGCGTGGTCAGCGGATATAGCGGACTATGCACATCCTGAAGGTCGCTTCCGTACGGTGAGGGACACATTCCCGACGACGAAGGTGACCACATAATGCGAAAGACGATCGCGCTGGCTGTCGCGGCCGTCGCGCTGACGGGATGCGGCATGATGCCCGGCCAGCAGGGCGGAGGCGGCGAGGAGCGGCAGTCGCAGGCCGCCGCGGCGACGGAGGGTCAGCCGGCCGACCAGCAGACCACCGCCCCGGCGGAGCAGCAGCAGACCGCGCCCCCGCAGGACACCAAGGTGATCGCCAGCCGCGAGGTCAAGGCCGGCTCGGGCGACACGTACGGCAAGGCGAAGGTGGAGATCACCGCCCTCAAGCGCCAGGGGCGCACGGTCAGCCTCAACTGGACCGTCACCGCGACCGACGGCAAGGTCAACATGCACAACGGCATGGGCAGTGCCGTCCTGGACTTCACCGTCTCGGGCGTCTCCCTGATCGACCCGGTCAACGCCAAGCGCTACCGGGTGGCCCGCAACGGCACCGGACAGGACGCGGAGTGCGTCTGCTCCGGCACGCAGGGGCAGTTCCTGGAGTCGGGGGAGGCGGTCACGCTGTACGCGGTGTTCGCGGCGCCACCGGCGGACGTCACGAAGATCAATGTCGAGATGCCGATGATCGGCGTGCTCACCGATGTTCCGATCTCTTAGCGTCGCGCTGACCCTCGTCCTGTCCCCGACCCCCGTGCCGTCCGCGCCCTCCGACGCGACGGGCGCGGTGGAGAACCTGGTGCTGCCCGTCGAGGACATCATCGGCGAGGTCGAGTCGATGGACGGCACCGAGAGCGAGACCAAGCAGGGGCGGCAGGTGACGGTGGCGGTGACCAGCGACGTGCTGTTCGCGCTGGACAAGTGGCAGCTCACCGCCAAGGCCCGGCAGCGGCTGGCGAAGGTGGCCGCGAAGGTCGAGGCCGAGGCCGCGGGCGGGGTCGTCAAGATCGAGGGGCACACCGACGACCAGGGCACCGACGCCTACAACGTCACGCTGTCGCAGCGGCGCGCGCAGGCCGTGCAGACGGTCATGCGGGGGTTGCTGACGACCGCGGGCGTGACCCTGGAGGCGAGCGGGTACGGCGAGAGCCGGCCCAAGTGGCCCAACACGGTCGAGGGCAAGCCGGTGGAGAAGAACCGGGCCAAGAACCGCCGCGTCGAGATTGTCTTCACCGCCAAGCAGTGAGCCCGCCAGGCGGCGGGCCCCTGAGCGGTGAGCGCCCCGCCGGGCGTCAGTCGCCCTGCAACTGCCCCAGCCGTACGTTGATCGTCTGTGTCGTCCCGTCCGACCGGAGGACCCCCACCCGGGCCCGGTCTCCCGGCCTCAGGGTCGTGATGGTCTCGGCCAGGAGTGCCATCGTCGGCGTCTTCGTGCCGTTGATCGAGACGATCACGTCACCGGGCCGGATCCCGGCCTTCGCGGCGCCGCTGCCCGCCTCGACCGTGACCACCCCGACCCCGCTCGGCTGCCCGTCAGAGCCGATGACCGTGCTGCCGCGGATGCCCAGCGCGGCCCGGTGGCTGTTGGTGACCTTGCCATCCTTGACGATCTGGCGGGCGATGTCGGTGGCGGTGTTGCTCGGGATCGCGAAGCCGATGCCCGGTGCGGCGCCCCCGCCCAGGTCGGGGTCGGTGGCCGCGAGCGTCGGGATGCCGATCACCTGCCCCGACAGGTCCACGAGGGCTCCGCCGCTGTTGCCCGGGTTGATCGCGGCCGAGGTCTGGATCGCTCCGGCGATGGTGGCGCCGGGAGAGCCGGGGTTCTGCGGTTCGGTGACCGTACGGCCGAGGGCCGAGACGATGCCGTTCGTCACGCTGCCCGACAGGCCCAGCGGGTTGCCCATGGCGAGCACGATCTGCCCCACCCGCAGTTTGGACGAGTCGCCGAACCGCGCGGGACGCAGCCCGTCGGGCCGCTCCACTTTGATCACCGCCAGGTCCCCGGCGGCGAAGGACTTGACCAGCCGGGCCGGTCGAGGGGCGCCGCCGGTGGCGATGGTGACGTTCATCTCCTTGGCCTGGCCGACCACGTGCGCGTTGGTGACGATGTGGCCCTTGGAGTCGAACACGATGCCGGAGCCCAGCCCCACCTTCGTGGTGATCTGCACGATGGACGGCAGGACATCCGTGATGACCCGCTCGAACGCCGCCTCCAGCGCCTGAGGGGAGGCCGTCGGTGAGGCCGGCGGCGTCGTGCCCGGGGTGGCGGGCCCCGTGGTGGTGGGCCCCGTGGCAGTCGGACTCGTGGCGGTGGGCACGGGGGACGGCGTGGCGGTGCCGGTGGACGTGGGAGGAGGCCCGCAGCCCGCGACCAGTACGGCTGCGGCGGCCAGTCCCGCGACGATCTCCCTCATGGGAGATGACTGCCCAGCTCAGCTCGAAAGATACGTTTCCCGGACGTTTCGCCTGCTCAGCTTGCCTGTCGGCGTACGGGGCAGGGTCTCCCGGTACTCGATCACCCGCGGATGTTTCAGCCTGGCCAGCCGGGGCGCGCAGTGCCGCAGCAGCTCGGCCGTGAGCTCCTCCCCGCCCGAGATCCCGGCCGCCGGCTGGACGAGGGCCACGACCTTGTGTCCCCACTCGGGATCGGGTACGCCGATCACCGCGACGTCGGCCACGGAGGGATGTTCGAGCAGGGCGGCCTCGATCTCGGCCGGATAGATGTTGACCCCGCCGGAGATGATCAGGTCGGTCCGCCGGTCCAGCAGGTACAGGTAGCCGTCGTCGTCGAGGTAGCCGATGTCGCCGGGCGTGTAGTCGCGGCCGCGCATGGCGGCCGCCGTCTTGCCGGGGTCGCCGTGGTACTCGAAGCGGTTGATCCCGCCGATGTACACGAGCCCGGGCGCGCCGGGCGCGACCTCCTCGCCGTCCTCCCCGACGATCGTGAACGACATCCCGTCCAGCGCCTTGCCGACCGTGCCCGGCCGGTCCAGCCACTCCTGGGACGACACCATGGTGGCCACCGCCGCCTCCGTGGAGCCGTAGTACTCCCACACCACGGGACCCAGCCAGTCGATCATCGCCTGCTTGGTGGCCGGCGGGCAGGGGGCGGCACCGTGGTAGAGGTGGGTGAGGGAGGACAGGTCGTACCTCTCCCGGTCCGGCACCGCCAGCAACCGGTGGAACATCGTGGGCACCATGAACGCGTTCGTCACCCGATACCGCTCGATCAGCTCCAGCGCGGCGGCGGCCTCGAACCGGTCGGGCGCCACGATCGAGTGCCCGAACTGCAGCGCCATCATGGCCTGCCCGTACGGCGCCGAGTGGTAGAGCTGCGAGCACACCAGGTGCACCCCGCCCATCGGCAGCCCGAAGTGCCGCCAGCTCTTGCGCATCAGGATCGGGTAGAGCTCCTCCGGCGTCAGGTCCAGCAGCCGCCGGCGTACCCCCTTGGGGCGGCCGGTGGTGCCGGAGGTGTAGAGCATCATCGACCCGGCCCGCCGGTGGCCGGGCGCGGTGGCGGGCTGGTCCGCGACGAGCTCGCCGACCGTGAGAGCGTCCGGGGAGATCACCACCTTGGCCCCGCAGTCGGCCACGATGTACTCGATCTCCTCGGCGGTGAAGTGCCAGTTGACGGGGACCAGGTAGACCCCGATCTGGTACGTGGCCAGCATCATGGTGAGGGCGTCGAGCCCGTTCTTCAGCACGGTCACCACGCAGTCACCGGGACCGGCTCCGCGCGAGGTCAGGCCGTTGGAGGCCCGGTTCACCCGGTCGAGCAGCGCTCCGTACGTCGTGCCCTCGTCACCGAGGAGGGCGGGGCGTTCAGGGTCGTTGGTCGCGATCTCATAGAAACCCCTCATGTTGGCAGACCTTACAGAATTAGATTCTGCTGGGGGAATAGAGGAATTATCCCGCTCCTTCGTGACGTAACCTCAAGGCCATGGCGGACGACGGCGACCAGAGACGAACGTATGAATCACCCACCACTCCGTTCCGCAAGATCGTCCTGCCCGCGGAGGAGACGGTCAAGATCACCCGTCCGCCCGCGCCGGAGTCGTCCAGCCCGGTAAAGCCGCAGAGCAAGGGCTCGGCTCAGTCGCCGACGCAGCCGCCGGCCCAGTCACCGGCCCAGTCACCGGCCCAGTCACCGGCCCAGCCGTCGGCCCAGTCGCCGACGCAGTCACCGGCCAAGTCGCCCGCTCAGCCGTCGAAGCAGCCTCCGGCCAAGGCTCCGGGGCAGGGTCCCGTCCAGGGCGCGGGTTCGGGTCCGAACTCCGGCCCGCAGTCAGGACCCAAACCGGGGTCGAACCCGGGGCCGAACCCGGGCCCGGGCCCGACGCAGACCGCGGGCCCCGGCGCGGGGCCGGGGCAGGGCGCGAGACCCGGGCAGGGCTCGGGGCCGGGACAAGGTGCGGGGCCTGGGAACGGCGCGGGGCACGGTATGGGGCCTGGGAACGGCTTGGGGCAAGGTGCGGGGCCTGGGCTGCCGCAGCAGCAGTTCGGGCAGCCCCCGTCGCGGACCATGGCGCCGCTGCCGCCCCCGCCGCCGCCGCGCCGCCTCGGCGACATCCCGATCAAGGCCGTCTACCTCCTCGGCGCCATCCTCGCCACGGTGCTGGCCGTGCTGCTGGTCTTCGTGGTGTTCTCCGGCGACGTGCCGACCCGGCAGCAGGCGGACGAGCAGGTGGTCCCGGTCGCGCCGGTGCCCAGCAGCTCGGCGGCCCCCACGCCGTCGGTCAGCCCGACCCCCACCGAGAGCCCGATCGTGCTGCCCCCGGTGCCGGCGAGCAAGAAGTACGCGACGCTGTCCGGCACGGCGTCCCTCGTCACCGGTGTCATCACCGACAAGACCGTCGGCATCACCTATCCGAGGCTGGGCTCGCCGTGGAAGGCCAAGTCGTTCCCGCCGTTCTCGATCGCGCAGCGGATCGGCAAGGTGGCCATCCCGCACACCGTGATCGCCTCGGCGATGTACCCCGGCGAGTCGCCCGAGAAGAAGCCCAGCTCGAACGCCGACTACCGCGACATCGCCACCCAGGCCGCCCGCTGGTCGATCCGCACCCAGTACCCCAAGGGCGCCACCCTCCAGTGGACCGCCTCGCAGAAGATCCCGGTCGGCAAGGGCTGGACGCTCGGCTACAAGGTCACCTACACCTTCGGCGGCAAGGAGCAGGAGGCCCAGGCGATGGTGACGATCATCGAGGTCGGCAAGACCAAGCCGGCGATGCTCATGGCCTCGATCCCCGAGACGAACAAGACCCGCTGGCGCGACCTGAACACCCTCGTGCAACAGGTTCGTCCGCTCTAACCGGCCACTATGCCAGAAGCATCCTCTAGAATATGGTTCTGGGCATGCACCCAGACCTGGCTGGAGGATGAGCAATGGCTATCGGGTTGAGCGAGGAGCACGAGGCGCTCCGCGAGTCGGTGAGCGGCTGGGCCGAGCGGAACATTCCCTCGGAGTCGCTGCGCGCCGGAGTTGAGGGGCGCCCCGCGTTCTGGTCCGGCCTCGCCGAGCAGGGGCTGCTCGGCCTGCACGTGCCCGAGGAGTACGGCGGCTCCGGCTACGGGCTGCTGGAGGCGGCCGTGGCCGTCGAGGCACTGGCCGAGCGCATGGCCCCCGGGCCGTACGTGCCGACCGTGCTGGCCAGCGCCGTGATCAACGCCTCCAAGCGCCCCGAGCACCTGGAGTCGTTCGCCGACGGCACCCTGACCGGCGCCGTCGCGCTGACCGGCGCGCTGACCGGCACCCGCACGGAGGACGGCTCCCTGATCGTCTCCGGCACGGCCGAGCCCGTGCTCGGCGGCTCGCTGGCCGACTCGCTGGTGCTGCCGGTCGCCACGGCCGACGGCGAGGAGTGGGTCCTCGTCGACGCCTCCTCGGCCACCGTCACCGAGGTGAAGTCGCTCGACCTCACCAGGCCGGTGGCGAAGGTGGAGCTGTCGGACGTGGTCGTCCCCGCCGAGGGCATCCTGGGCGGCGTCGAGAGCACCGACGTGCGCAACATCGCCGCGATCCTGCTCGGCGCCGAGGCGGCGGGCCTGGCCTCGTGGTGCGTCACGGCCGCCGCCGACTACGCCAAGGTACGCGTCCAGTTCGGCCGCCCGATCGGCCAGTTCCAGGGCATCAAGCACAAGCTCTCCCGCATGCTCGTGGCCCTTGAGCAGGCCGGGGCCACCGTGTGGGACGCCACCCGCGCCCAGGGCAAGGAGCTGGAGTTCGCCGCCGCCGTGGCCGGGGTCATGGCGCCCGACGCCGCCGTGCAGTGCGCCAAGGACGCCATCCAGACCTTCGGCGGCATCGGCTACACCTTCGAGCACGACGTACACCTCTACTATCGCCGCGCGCTCACCCTGCGCGCCCTGCTCGGCTCCTCCGCCGAGTGGGCCGCCACCGTGACCGCGCTGTCCCTGCAGGGCGTCTCCCGCGAGATGGAGATCGACCTGCCCGAGGACGCCGAGGAGCTGCGCGAGTCGCTCCGCGCCGAGATCGCGGAGATCGCCCAGCTGGAGGGCAAGGAGCAGAAGCGGGCGCTGGCCGGCCGCGGGTTCGTCATGTCCCACCTGCCCAAGCCGTGGGGCCGCGACGCCAAGCCGCTGGAGCAGGTGCTGATCGCGCAGGAGCTCAAGGCCGCCAAGGTGCGCCTGCCGGCCATGATCATCGGTGCCTGGGTGGTGCCGTCCATCGCCATGTACGGCACGCCCGAGCAGCAGGAGCGCTTCCTGCCCAAGACGCTCAGCGGCGAGATGATCTGGTGCCAGCTCTTCTCCGAGCCCGGCGCCGGCTCCGACCTGGCCTCGCTGCAGATGAAGGCGGAGAAGGTCGAGGGCGGCTGGCGGCTCAACGGCCAGAAGATCTGGACCTCCGTCGCCCATGTCGCCGAGTGGGGCATCTGCATCGCCCGCAACTCGAACGAGGGCTCCAAGCACGAGGGCATCACGTACTTCCTGGTCGACATGAAGGCCCCCGGCGTCACCGTCAGGCCGCTGACCGAGATGACCGGCGAGAACCTGTTCAACGAGGTCTTCCTCGACGACGTCTTCGTGCCGGACGACCTGGTCGTGGGCGAGGTCGGCGAGGGCTGGAAGGTCGCCCGCAACACGCTGTCGAACGAGCGCGTCTCGCTGTCGTCCGGCTCGGGCGGCACCGGCGCGTCGGTGCCCGACCTGCTGGGCCTGGTCGGCCGGCTGGGGCGGGAGCTGACGCCGGTGGAGGCGCAGCAGGTGGCCGAGGTGGTCTGCGAGGGCCACTCGATCAACGCGCTGTCGCTGCGGGTGACGCTCAAGCAGCTCGCCGGGGGCGAGCCGGGCGCGGACGCCTCCGTACGCAAGCTGCTGTCCACCTCCCACGCCCAGCACGTCTCCGAGACCGCGGTGGACCTGCTCGGCCCGGCCGCCGTGATCGCCGCGGACATGAAGCTCGGCGACGCCGGCTACTGGAACCGGGCGGTGCTCGCGACCAGGGCGATGACCATCTACGGCGGCACCACGGAGGTGCAGCTCAACATCATCGGCGAGCGCATGCTGGGCCTGCCCAGGGACCCCGAGCCCGGCAAGTAACACATGTGACCCCGCGGCGGCTACTCTCCCCTGTGCCTGGAATGTCCGGGAGCAGGGGAGAGGCGGTGTTCGTGACCCGCGGGAGGGAGTGGCTCGCGCGGCTGGCCCCCGCGCTCCTGGGCGCCGGCCTGGCGGCGCTGGCGCTGGGGCCCGCCCTGGGCTGGGGGCTGGTGCTCCGCTACGACCTGCTCTTCGTGCCCAGTGCCCCGCTGCTGCCGGACCGGGGTGGCTTTCCCCGTGCCGTGCCCAGTGACCTGGTCGTGGCGCTGCTGTCGCGGGTGCTGCCCGTGGAGATCGTGCAGAAGGGGTTCCTGGTCGCGATCTTCATGCTGGCCGCGTCCGGCGCGGCGGCGCTGGTGCCGCCGGAGCGCCGGCTCGCGCGGCTGGTCGCCGCCGCCTGCTATGCCTGGAACCTCTATCTCGCGCAGCGGCTCATGCTCGGCCAGTGGGCGCTGCTGCTCGGCGTGGCCGGCCTGCCGTGGGCGGTGCGGGCCGCCGGCCGGGGCCCGGCCCGGCTGCTCCTCGCGCTGATCCCGGCCGCGATCGGCGGGTTCCAGGCGATGCTGGTCTCGGCGCTCACCCTGCTGCCGGTCGCCGTCGCCCGGCGCAGGACGCTCGTGACGGCCGGGGTCCTGGTCCTGCTCAGCCTGCCCTGGGCGATCCCCGCGCTCGGCTCGGGGGCGGTCACGGACCCGGCCGGGGTGGACGCGTTCGCCGCCCGGGCCGACGGGCCGTTCGGCGCGCTCGGCAGCCTGCTCTCCCTGGGCGGCATCTGGAGCGCCGACGCCGGGCTGCCCGGCCAGGAGACCTGGTGGACGGCCACCGCGCGGCTGCTCCTCGTGGCCGCGGGCCTCTACGGGTACGCGAGGCTCCGGTCAGAGCGGCCGGAGTGGTGGGGCGGGCTCGCCGTGGCCGCCGCGGGCGGGTTCTGCGTGGCCGCGCTGGGGGCGTTCCCGGCGGGGCGAGCGGCGCTCAGGTGGCTCATCACGCTGTGGCCGGGGTTCGGGCCGCTGCGCGACGGCCAGGTCTACCTCGCGCCACTGGCCCTGCTGGTCGCGGTCGGCCTGGCCGGCGTCCTGCGGTCGGGCGCGTCCGCCGTGGTGGGGATCCTGGCGCCGGTGCTGGTGCTGCCCACGCTGGCGTTCGGGGCGTTCGGCCGGCTGGCGGCGGTCACGTACCCGCCGGACTGGGTGGCCGTGCAGCGGATCGTCAACGGCGATCCCGCGCCCGGAGCGCTGCTGTCGCTGCCGTGGGGCGCGCACCGGTCCTTCGCCTGGAACGGCGGGCGGATCGTGCTCGACCCGGCCACCAAGCTCTTCGAGCGACGGGTGCTCTGGGACGACACGCTCTACGTCGGGCTGCCGGACGGCGGGCGGTTGCGGGTGCGCGGCGAGGCCCCGCTCAACCGGCGCGCGGGCGACCTCCTGGCCGCGGGCGACTACGCGCGGCTCCCGGCCCGGTACGTGCTGATGCCGGCAAGTCAGAACGGGTTCCTACTCGTTCAGGCAGGCTGGAAGACCATTTTCCGCGGAAAAGAGCTCCACTTGCTGCGGCGTTGACCGGCTGTTTTGTGATATACCGGAGAGTAACTTGCTTTATCACGGTTTGACCAATGTTATGGATTCGAGCCGGAACACGTTCTAGTCTCGGCACACTGCGCCACTGATCGGAAGGGAGTGCTCTGTTGTTGCGACTTCTCGTGGCCCTGGCCATCGGAGCTCTGCTGGCGGTCGGAGCCTCCGTCGCGGTGGTCAACGTGGCATCGCCCTCTCTGACCCCGCCGAACCAGCCGTTGTACAACTACGGCACCAGGTGATCCTTCCCGCTTAAGGGGCCATCCCAGCTCGACAGCACGGAGGGTGGCTCCGCCATGCCCGCATGCTCGCTGACGAGGAGTGACGGTGGTCTTTACCGGTGAGCACCGGGGGGAGGCGGCCCAGCTGGCCGCGCCGCGCACCCGCGGCGAAGAGGGGGGCGAACGCCCGCTCACGGGCGTCCGCATCGCGATGCTCAACTTCCGCGAGCCCCGGCAGTCCACCGCCGGCGGCGCGGAGGAGTACGCCTGGCAGGTCAGCCGGCACCTGCTGGCCCAGGGGGCCTCGGTCGTCTTCGTGACCGGCCGCCAGCGGGGGCAGCGCCGCGCCGAGGTCCTGGAGGACATCGAGCTGCGCAGGATGGGCAACCCCTATCTGGTCTACCTGCTGGTGCCGCTCTGGCTGCTGTTCCACCGGCGCAGCGTCGACGCCGTGATCGACACGATGAACGGCATCCCGTTCTTCTCCCCCCTGGTCGTACGCCGCCACACTCCCGTGCTCTGCCTCGTGCACCACGTGCACAACCGGCAGTTCCACGCCTTCCTGCCCCGGTGGCTGGCCAGGATCGGCTGTTTCGTCGAGGGGCCGGTCGCCCGGCTGCTCTACCGCCGCTGCCTGACGATCACGGTGTCCGAGTCGTCCGCCCTTGAGCTGCGCCGCAAGCTGCGCTGGCTCGCCCCGATCACGGTCGTGCCCAACGGCTGCGTCGAGCCCGTGCGGTCCGCGCGGGAGTCCGGCCAGGACGGGCCGTCGATCGTGTACGCCGGCCGCCTGGTCGGTCACAAGCGCATCGAGCGCGTCGTCGACCTGGCCGCCGAGCTGGGCGAAGCGTGGCCCGGGCTGCGGGTGCACGTCGTCGGGCGCGGCCCCGAGCACGGCCCGCTGGCCCGGCGGATCGCGGCCATGGAGCTGGGCGGGCGGGTCGAGCTGCACGGGTTCCTGCCGGAGGCGCGCAAGAACGCGCTGCTCGGCGCCGCGCGGCTGAACGTGACGGCCTCGGAGTTCGAGGGGTGGGGGCTCACCGTGATGGAGGCGGCCGCGCTCGGGGTGCCGACCGTGGCCTACGACGTGGCGGGGCTGCGCGACTCCGTACGCGACGGCGTCACCGGCTGGCTGGTGCGCGACGGGGAGAGCCTGGCGGACGTGGTCGAACGTGCGCTGAAGGAACTGGCGGACCCGGACCGCAGGGCCGCGATGGCCGGCGCCTGCCGGGCCTGGGCGGCCGAATTTACGTGGAACCGAACTGGAGCTAGCATAACCGGACTTATCCTGGCGAAACTCCAAGATCGCGGCGGAGCCTATCAGTGACCCAAGCCTCGTCTGGACTCCGGGGGGAGCTCGCGGAGTCCACAGCCGAGAGCTACGAGGCACGGATCAGACACAGGCTGCGACTGCTCGCCTCCTGCCTCCTGCTCGGGGCCATCGCGTTCAACACCTCGACCGAGAAGATCATCCCCGAGACCAAGCTCGACATGGCGGTCAACCCGCTGGGCTTCCTCGGCCGGGCCCTGCACCTCTGGGACGGCGCCTACTTCGGCCACCTGCAGAACCAGGCGTACGGCTACCTGTTCCCGATGGGACCGTTCTACGCGCTGTTCCTCAAGCTCGGCATGGAGTCGTGGGCGGTGCAGCGGCTGTGGATGTCGCTGGTGCTGTGCACCGCGTTCCTCGGCGTGGTCCAGCTCGCCCGCGCGTTCGGCATCGGCGGCCCGTACGGCCGGGTGATCGCCGGCTTCGTGTACGCCCTCGCCCCGCACGCGCAGGCGCTGATCGGCATCAACTCCTCGGAGTTCCTGCCCAGCGCCGTCCTGCCGTGGATCGTTCTCCCCCTGGTCAAAGGGGCCCGGCACGAGCTGCCCGCGTACCGGGCGGCGGCGCTGTCCGCGCTCGCCTTCCTGTTCTGCGGCGGCGTCAACGCGGTGGCCGAGGCCGCCGTGCTCGTCGTCCCGCTGCTCTACCTGCTGACCAGGAGATCAGGGGCCGGCAAACGCCGGCTGATCGCCTGGTGGCTGCCGCTCATCGCGCTCGCCTCGCTGTGGTGGGCCGCGCCGCTGCTGACGCTCGGCGGCTACATCTTCTCCTTCCTGCCCTTCATCGAGACCGCCAGCGCGACGACCGGCGTGACCTCGCTGGTCAACGCCCTGCGCGGCACGTCGAGCTGGCTCAGCTTCCTGACCGTGGACGGGCAGACCTGGCTGCCCGACGCCCACCAGCAGGCCACGGTCCCCTGGCTGGTCGTGGTCACCGCGGCCGTGTCGGCGCTCGGTTTCGCCGGCCTGACCCTGCGCAGGATGCCGGAGCGGCCCTTTCTCCTGATCAGCCTGCTGTGCGGGCTGGCCGTCATCACGACCGGCCATCCGGGCACCCCCCACCACGAGCTCATGGTGGACCTGCTGGACGGGCCGCTGGCGGCCTTCCGCAACCTGCACAAGTTCGACGCCCTGATCAGGCTGCCCGTGGCGCTCGGCGTCGCCGGGCTGCTCTCCCTGGCCCACCTGCGCTGGCGCAGACCGCTGACCGTCGCCGCGGCCGGGCTCATGACCCTGTCGAGCCTGCCGATCCTCTACGCGGGGCTCGCGCCCACCGGTGGCTTCACCGCGATCCCCGACTACTGGAAGCAGGCCATCTCCTGGCTGGGGAACAACGCCGGGAACGGGATGGTGCTGGCCGTGCCCGGGGCCAAACGCGGCGAGTATCTCTGGGGACGCCCCCTGGACGAGCCGCTGCAGGCGCTCTCGCAGACCCGCTGGGCCACGCACACCATCGTGCCGTGGGGGTCGGCCGGCATCTCGCGGGTCATGGCCGCCATCGACGAGCGGCTGTCCACCGGCAAGGGCTCCGCGGGGCTCACCGCCACGCTGCGCCGGATGGGGGTGTCGTACCTGGTCGTGCGCAACGACCTGGACCGCGCCACGATCGGCACCGCCTGGCCGGCCCGCGTGCACCAGGCGCTGGAGGACTCGCCCGGCATCTCGCTCGCGGCCCAGATGGGGCCCGGCGTGGGCATCGGCCGGTACGGCAGGGCCGCCGCCTGGCTGGACCAGCCGTACCACGCGATCGAGATCTACCAGGTGGCCGGCGCCGCGCCGCTGGTGGGCACCGTCGACGCCACCCGCCCGCTGCGCGTGGGCGGCGCCCCCGAGGCCGTGCTCGACCTGGCCGAGCAGGGCCTCGTGGACGACGACCGCCCGGTCCTGCTCAACGACGACTCCGGCCAGGTCGAGGTGCCCGCGCACGACACGGTGCTGACCGACACGCTGCGCCGCCGCGAGCTCTCCTACCCCGACCTGCGCCGCAACGCCAGCGCCACGCTCACGGCCGGCGAGCCGTTCAGAGGCTCCTCGCCGTCGAACGACATTTTCGACCCCTCGTGGACGAAATACCTGGCCACGGCGGGCTTCACCGGGATCGCGAACGTCACCGCGTCCACCTCGGAGGCGGACGTCACGGCGGCGCCCGGGAGCAGGGAGCCCGGCCACCAGCCGTTCGCCGCGCTCGACGGCGACCGGCGGACGAGCTGGCGCTCCACCGGCTGGAACGGCGCGGAGGGCGAATGGCTGGAGGTCACCTTCAGCTCGCCCCTGACGGTCCCCACGATCCACGTGGCCTTCGAGAACTCGCCGATCGGCCCCGCGCCCACCGAGGTGGCGGTGGAGACGGACACCGGCTCGCTGCGCCAGCGCGTACGCGCCACCTCGGACCCCCAGGAGCTGGTCGTGCCGAAGGGCCCGATCAGCCGGCTGCGGCTGGAGGTGCTCGCCACCGCCGGCGAGCAGCCGGGCAGGCTCGGCGGCCGGGTCGGGATCACCGAGCTGACCGTCCCCGGCGTGCAGGCCGGCCGCACGATCACCGTGCCCGACCCCCAAGCGGGCGCGGCCGAGCCGGCCACGATCTCGGTCGGCCGGACCGGCGACGTCCCCGGCTGCGTCAAGGGCTCGGTGGCCTGGAGCTGCGCCCAGGGCCACGAGGTCCTGGGCGACGACGGCAACGGCTTCGACCGCACGTTCACCGTCAGGAAGGATGGCTCCTACGACGTCTCCGGCCGTACGGTGCTCACCGACCGCACCGCCATGGAGCGGCTCAGCGCGCTGCCCGGCGACTCCATGAAGGTGGCGGCGTCCTCGACCTCCGTGCAGCACGGCGCGGCCGGCGGCCGGTGGGCGTTCGACGGCGACCCGAAGACCGCCTGGTTCGCCGACCCGCTCGATCCCCGGCCCACGCTGAGCGTCGACCTCGCCCGCAGGACGCGGCTGTCGCAGATCCGCGTCGTCACGCCCGACTCCTACGTCGGCGCCCCGCCCATCCGGGTGACGATCCGGGCCGAAGGCGGGGTCAGGCAGAGCTGGGTCGGCAAGGACGGCCTCATCCGCTTCCCCGCCATGACCGCCCGGAAGGTCAGGCTGGAGTTCGGGGCGTCGGGCGGCCGGGCCGTCGAGATCAGCGACGTCGCCTTCCCCGGGGTCCGCCCGCTCGGCGCGCTGACCGGCTTCCCGCTCAGGCTGCCCTGCGGGTACGGCCCGACGCTCACCGTGAACGGCCAGGCCGTGCACACCGAGGTCGTCGACGGCACGCTCAACGACGTGGTCACCGGCAAGCCCGTCGCGTTCACGAGCTGCGAGCCGCTGCGGCTGGAGGCCGGCCCGGGCCGGATCACGGTGCGGACGGGAGACGCCTACCGGATCGAGTCCGCGGTCGTCGGCCCGAGCTCCGACGCCCGTCAGGCGGCGCCCGTGGAGATGCGCGAGGTGTCCGTGGACTCGTGGGAGGCCGGCGAGCGGGTGGTCAAGGTCGGCGTCACCGACGACTCCTACCTCGTCGTCAACGAGAACTTCAACACCGGGTGGCGGGCCAGCATCGGGACCACCGAGCTGAAGCCGGTCCGGCTGGACGGGTGGCGGCAGGCATGGTTCCTGCCCTCGTACACGGCCGGCACCGTCACCCTGACCTACGAGCCCGACGAGTCCTACCGCGCCCGCCTGGCGGCGGGTGGCGGGCTCGCGCTGCTGGTCGCCGTGCTCGCCCTGGTCAGGACGGGCCCGCCCGCGCGGCACCTCGCGCCGGTGCGGCCGGCCCGCCTGCGCGCGGGCGCCGTCCTGCCCTTCGCCGTCGCCCTGGGGTTCTGGACCGGCGGGGTGGCGGGCGCGGTGGTCGTCGGCGCGGTCTGCGCCCTGGGATCGTGGCTGCGTCCGCTGCGCGGGGCCGAGCACGCGCGCGTCGGCCCCCGCGTACGGCTGCTGCTCGGCCCCCAGGCCGGAATCGTCCTCTACCTGGTGGCGGCGGCCTGCGTGGCGGCCGGCATGGACGGCCTGTGGCCGCAGCTCCTCTGCCTGCCCCTGCTCGCGCACCTGCTCGCCGAGATCCCCGCCCGGCGGGCCCCGCGCAGGCAGGCCCCGGCTCCCGTCCCCGTCGCCGCCGGCGGCCCGACCATGACGAGTGTCCCGTGACCGAGACGACCAAGCCGCGCACCGGGATGGTCCTGACCGTCCCGGCCCCGATGGCGCGCCTGGCCGGGGCCGTGTCCCGGTGGGCGCGCGGGCGCGGCGTCCTGCTGGCCGCGCTGGTGCTCATCGCCGCGAGCCTGGCGTGGAAGGCGGCCATCGTCTCGTCCTCCTACTTCAAGGAGGACGACTTCGAGTTCGTGGCCAGGGCGATGGAGAGCGAGCTCTCCTTCGACTACCTGACCCGCATCCACTTCGGCCAGTTCATGCCGGGCGGCTTCCTGCTCGCCTGGCTCACGGCCCGGCTGGAGCCCTTCGGCTGGGGATACGCGGCGGGCGGGATCCTGGTGCTGCACGCCTTCGCCGCCCTCGCCGTGCTGCGCATGCTGCGCGTGGTGTTCGGCCGGCGGCCGGCCATCCTCGCACCGCTGCTGATCTTCCTCGTCGCGCCGATCGCCGTGCCCGCGCTCGTGTGGTGGGCGGCGGCGCTCAACACCGTCTTCCTGCAGATCGCCCTGCCGATGGCGATCGCCTCGCACTGGCACCACCTGCGTACCGGGCGGATGCGGCACGCCCTGGCGGCGGCGTTCTGGGTGCTGTTCGGGCTGCTGGGGTTCGTCAAGGGCTTCGCGCTGCCGCTGCTGCTGCTCGCCCTCACCGCGATCTACCACGGCGGCCTGCGTACGGCGCTGCGCAGACACCTGCCGGCCTGGGCCGCGTACGTGACCGTCGTCCTCGCCTTCGGGGCGCTCTACGTGCAGCGCTCGCTCTCCGCGCCCAACACCGGCGGGCTGCCGATCTTCGACCAGGCCACCGGCTTCCTGTGGGAGCTGCTCGGCAAGACGTTCGCCACCACCGTGCTCGGCGGCCCGTGGCGGTGGTTCGCGGGCGGCGACTGGGGGGTGGCCTCGCCACCCCTGGCGGTGGTGATCGCCTCGCTCGTCACGCTCGCGGCCGTGGTGCTGGTCACCTCGCACTACCGCAGGCGGGCCGGGGCGGCCTGGGCGATGCTGCTGGGATACGTCCTCGTCGCCGATGCCCTGCCCGTGTTGTGGGGGCGGGTCCACCTGCTGGGCTCGTTCGTCGGCACCGACACCCGGTACGTCGCCGACGCCGTCCCGCTGATCGCCCTGGTGGCGGGCCTCGTGCTGCTGCCGGTGGAGGGCGAGGCGGAGCCGTACCGCAGGGCACTGCCCGCCAGGGAGCGGGTGAGCGGGGTCCTCGGCGCGGCGCTCGGGCTGTTCGTGGGGGCGTCGCTGGTGTCGGTCACGCTCTTCGCCGGCTATCTGGGCGCGGACCGCCGTCACCGCTACATCGAGACGGCGAGGGCCGAGCTGGCGAGGACGCCGCCCGACGCCGTGATCTACGACCGGCTGGTGCCGTCCGAGGTGCTGCCGAACAGCTACCGTACCTACAGCCTGACCTCCAGGGTGCTGGGCGCGATGGCCTCCCCGCGGCTCAGGGCCAGGATGCAGGCGCCGCCCGCGGCGCTCGACGGCCTGGTCTTCGACGAGCGGGGCCGCCTGCGGCCGGTGGACGTGCAGGGCGTCCCGCTCGCCCCCACCACGAAGGACCGCTGCTGGCCGGTCACCGGCGGGACCGTGCAGGTGCCGCTGGACAACCGGGCCCGCCGCGTCGAGGGCACCCTGGTCCGGCTCGGGTACGCGGCCCGCACGGACGCGGAGGTCACGCTGTGGATGGGCGAGCGCGCCACTGACGTGCGGCTGCGCGCGGGCCTGGGCCAGGTGTTCCTGCTCGCGGTGCCGGGCGCCGACCGCATCGTGGTCCAGGACGTGCCGACGGGCGTGTGCTTCGGCGACGTCACGCCGGGTCAGGCGGTGCCGCGACCATGAACGTCATGAGCCGCAGGAACCTGGCGCTGCTGCTGGCCGGCGTGGGCGCCTTCCTGCTGACGCTCATCCCCCTGACCCGCCTGTACGTGTCCGCCCAGGTGCTCAAGACGCCGCTGGAGCAGCAGAGCATGACCAGGTCCGTGGCGGAGTCGGCGACCTACCTGGACCCGGCCACGATGCGACCGGCGGTGGGGGACCTGGTGCAGACCCGGTGGCTGTTCGGCGACGTGCTGGCCGGTGACGACGACCGCGCGGTGTGGGGCGAGTCGATCTCCGTGTCCACGCGCGAGGACGAGCGGCTGGACTATCACGAGCGGCGGCTGGCCTTCGACCGGCGCACCGGGGCCATCATCAACTGCTGCGGCGAGTACCTCGACGAGGACGCCTCGATCAAGCAGTCGGGGCTGGCGTTCCGCTGGCCGTTCAATGCCCAGCGCCGCGACTACACCCTGTTCGACCTGCGGCTGCGCCAGCCGGTCACGGCCGCCTTCGACGGCGTGGAGCGGGTGCGGGGGGTCGAGACCTACCGCTACGTGCAGCGCACGCCACGCCGGCTGGTGCCGGGGGAGACGCCGCCGCTGCCGCGCGCCCTCGTCGGGCTGCCGGGCAAGGGCGACGTGGGCCTGGCCAGGCACGCCGAGATCCGGCGTACGTACTGGGTCGAGCCGGTCAGCGGCCAGCCGGTCAAGACGGTGGACGAGGTCAAGGAGACGCTGGTCACGGCCGACGGGCGGGGACGGCTGACCGCCCTGGACGCCAGGTTCACCACCACGGAGGCCGACGTCGCCGCGGCGCTGAACACGGCCTCCGCCTACAGCCGCTGGATCCTGCTGCTGGGCACCGTGGCCCCGATCGCCGGCGGGGTGCTCGGAGCGGCCTGCGTGGTGACCGCCCTCGGGCTCATGCGACGGCGCTCACCTGCGGCGCAGGACGAGCAGCAGGTTCCAGGTGACCAGCTCGCGGATGCCAGGTAGGTGGACGACATGGCGGGCCCAGCGCGGCAGGTAGCGGGGGATCGCGTCCAGGACCTCCGCGTCCCGGCACCGCCGGGCCCAGGCCAGCGGCTTGGCCACGCTCGCGGCGTACATGCTCTCGCCGTAGACGTTCTTGGGCTGCCTGCCATGCCTGCGCGCGTAGCGGCGGGCGGCGTAGTGGCCGCCCAGGTAGTGCCAGGGAGAGGTCTCGTGGCCGCCCCAGGGCCCCAGCCAGATCGTGTACGACAGGTAGACGATCCCGCCGGGCCGGGTGACGCGGACCATCTCGTCCGCCATCCTGAGCGGGTCGGGCACGTGTTCCAGCACGTTCGACGAGAAGCACACGTCCACCGAGCCCGTGGCCAGCGGCAGGTCGAGCGCGCTGCCCAATATCGCGTCGCGCGGCGCCACGCCGTCGCGCAGGCGCATCTCCCCGGCGTCGCAGTCCACGCACACCGAGCGCGCCCCGGCGGCGCGCAGCGCGTCGGCGAAATAGCCGGGACCACCCCCCACGTCGGCCACCGTGGCGCCGGCCAGGTCCGTGTAGGTCGCCAGCTGGGCGACCGTGTCCCTGGCCAGGGTGCCGTAGAAGAAGTCCGGATCGCTCTGCTCGACGCGGAAAGCGCGCAGCAGCCGGACGGATCTGCTCAGATCCGCTCGGAACGGTTCGGGGGTGTCCACGGCGCGGAGCTTACTGCAGCGGAAGGAGACCGCGATGGTTGAAGACGTCAAGCGCTCCGAGCCCTTACAGATCACGCTGCCCGCCCTGCGCGGCGGGCCGATCATGGGTGTCGGCCTGCTGCTCATCCTGGTGTCGCTGGTCTTCAGGGCCGGGATCCTCAGCAAGGCGTACTTCGTGGAGGACGACTTCCTCTTCGTGGCCGGCGCCGGTGACAGCGGGCTCACCTGGGAATACCTGACCCGGGTGCACAAGGGGCACCTCATGCCCGGCGCGCTGGCCCTGGTGTGGCTGCTCACGTCGGTGGCGCCGTACAACTGGGCGCTGGTCTCCTTCGTGACCGTCGCCCTCCAGGCGGCGGCCTCGGTGGTTTTCCTCGTGCTGCTGCGGCGGCTGTTCGGCGACCGCGCCGGGGTGCTGGCCGCGCTGGCCGTCTTCGTCTTCTCGCCGCTCACCGTGCCCGCCATGAGCTGGTGGTCGGCCGCGCTCAACGCGGTCCCGCTGCAGCTCGCCCTGGTCGCCGCGCTGGCCGCGCACATCAGGTACGTACGCGAGGGCAAGGGCCGCTGGCACGCCCTGATCTGGACCGCCGTCGGCATGGCCTTCTCCACCAAGGGGGTGTTCATCCCCTTCGTGATCCTCGGGGTCACCAGCGCCTACCTCGGCAAGGGCCCCTGGCTCCGCGCGGTGCTGACCGAGCTGCGCCGGCCCGGCTGGTGGGCGCAGGGCCTGCTGCTGGCCGGGTACGCCGTGCTCTACCTGCTGCGCCGCGACACCGCCGGCTCCGACGCGCTGACCGGGCCGAAGGCGGAGGTGGTCCCCGGGCTCGTCCGCAGGCTGCTGGGCGAGACCTTCCCCACCGGCGCCGTCGGCGGCCCGCTGCGCTGGGGCGGGGTCACCACGACCGGCGGCCTGGCCGACCCGGCCCCGGCCACCGTGATCGCGTCATGGGTGGTGATCGCGCTGCTGGTCGTGGTCACGTGCGCGTACCGCAGGCGGGCCTGGCGGGCGTGGGCGATCCTGGCGGCCTACGTCGTGGTGGCCGACGCGGTGCCCACCGTGATCGCGCGGGCCACGGCCTGGGACCTCGTGGGCGCGGAGACCAGGTACGTGGCCGACGCCGCGGTGCTGTTCGCCCTCTGCCTGGCGCTGGCGTGGCTGCCGGCGCAGGGGGAGGAGGACGTCGTGCGCCGGCCCGTGCCGGGCGGGCTGTCGCTGGCCGCGGGCACGCTGACCGCCGCCTTCGTGGCGGTGTCGCTGGTCTCCATCAACGCCTTCGGCAACACGCTCAGCGGAGACCGGGTCCGGACTTATCTGGACAACGCCCGTGACTCGCTGGCCACGGCGGCGCCGGGCGCCGACATCTACGCCCGGCCGGTGCCGCCGGAGATCGTCCTGCCCTGGAACGGGCCGCGCCGGCTCACCTCGTACGTGCTGGCGCCGCTGGCCGACGCCGAGACCCGGGAGCGCATGCGCAACCCGCGCCCCACGGCCGAACCGTACGTCTTCGACGCCACCGGCAAGCTCGTCCTGGTGGGCCGGGTGACCCCGTTCTTCGACGCGGTCAAGGGCGCCAAGTGCTATCCGGCGGGCAAGTCGTTCCCGGTCGAGTCCTACGGGGGGCCCGGCATGGTGGTGGCCATGGCCTACACCAGCCCCCGGCCCGTACAGGTCGTGCTGGACCTGGGCGAGGTCCAGCGGGCGGCCACCCTGCCCGCGACCGGTGCCATGGGGGCGCTGTACTACGTCCCGCACGACGGGGCCGGCAAGGGGATGCGCATCACCGCGGCGGGCGGCCAGGGTCAGGCGTTCTGCCTCAGGGCGGTGGCGTTCGGCGAGCCGGGACCGGCCCCGCCGGCCCTTTGAGGCACGAACCGGATCAGCCGCCTGGCGGGCTCCTCCACGTAGCGGTGGGTGAGCCCGGCCAGCCCGACCGTCAGCGCGCTGACCGCGACCAGGTTGAGCGGCAGGTTGCCGGTCCACGGCTGCTGGCCGGTGAAGTCGTACCAGAGGTAGAGGACCACGAACTGCCACAGGAAGACGCCGTAGGAGATCTGGCCGAGATAGCTCATGAGCCGCCCGCCGAGCAGCGTGTGCACCCGCTCGCTCCCCAGGGCGGCGGGCGCGACCAGGCAGAAGGCGATGAGCGTGTAGAGGGCCTGCTCGGAGAAGGCGGTCCAGATGCTGCCCAGCCCGACCAGGCGCGGCCCGGTCAGCGGCGTGGAGGCGATCAGGTACGCCAGCCCGGCGATGAGCCACAGCGAGCCCCACGACGACGCCAGGGCGGCGCACAGCCGCCGGACGCGGCCGTCCTCCTCCCTGGCCCAGACGGTCAGGACGGCCAGCGCCATGCCCGGCACGAAGAACGTCCAGGAGCGCGGCAGCCACACGTTCATCCACGGCCGGAACTCGGGGAAGTACTCGACGATCGTGTACGCGTACGACACGGCGCCGAAGGCCGCCAGCCCGATCAGCAGCCGCCTGGCCCTGGCCCGCAGGTCGGGTCCGGCGCGCAGCGCGAACCACCGCAGCACGGCCGCCATCAGCGGGAGCGTGAGGTAGAAGCTCAGCTCGACCGCCAGGCTCCACATCTGGCCGAGCCCCTTCGGCCCGAGCCCGAACCACCACGGGTTCGTGTCGTAGGTGTGCACCAGGAACAACATCTGCGCCCACGTCCACGGGTCAGACGCGTGCGCCTCGCCCCACAGCAGCAGCGCCACCGCCACCACCAGCCAGTACGCCGGGATGATGCGGAAGAAGCGCCGCCACAGGTAGCGGCGCGTGTCCGGGGTCCGCTCGCCGGTCAGCACCTCCGCCGCCCACGGGCGGTACAGCAGCAGCCCCGACAGCGTGAAGAAGATCGGCACGCCGATCTCGCCCCGGGCCAGCACGCCGCCCAGGAACCCGGGCTCCAGCGCCGTCCCGGTCTCCATCGAGACGTGGAACAGCAGCACGGCGAAGGCGGCCACGGCCCGGATCCCGTCGAGGGAGGTCTGGTGGCCCGACACGACCGGCACGGCCGCCGATGTAGAACCTGTTTCGGTCACGTTTCCGCATCCCTGGTGACGTTGGTCACTCACCGCAATAACATTACCGGCGAGTAGAACTAGTTCCAGTCACAGTCACCCAGCATGGAGGGTCCATGAACCGGGTCGTCGTTGGCAGCGTCCTGATCGCCGCCGGGGCATTCCTCATTGTTCTGGCACCCCTGCTGAGATTCCAAGTGGCACCCGCGCTCAGCGCCGCCGCGGGCGACTACTACGGGATCACCAAGCTGCGGGCGGCCGGCGCACAATACTTCAGCGTCCCCGACGGCAGAGTGCTCACCGCCGACCTCGACATCATCGTCACCACCCGTGGTGACGTGAAGGAGGCCGCCGGCGACCGCGTCGTGTGGGACGAGTTCACCGCCGTGAACGACGTCACCAACAGCAAGGCCGGCATCGACTTCACCGAGCGGCGCAGCGCCTTCGACAAGCGCTCCGGCGTCGGGCTCAACTGCTGCGGCGTCAACATCGACAAGGCTCCGGTGCAGCTCCAGGGGCAGATCTACAAGTTCCCGTTCGACGCCGAGAAGAAGACCTACCTGGTCTTCAACTCCAGCACCGGCAAGGCGTACGAGGCCAGGTTCGTCGGCGAGGAGAAGGTGAACGGCCTCGACACCTACAAGTTCGAGCAGGCCGTCCCCGAGACCAAGACGCAGACGCTGAACGCCCCCGCCGCCTGGTTCGGCATGGGCACCTCGGGCGACGTGCAGCTCGACCGCTACTACTCCGGCACCGTCACGTACTGGGTCGAGCCCACCACCGGCGCGCCCGTGCGCCAGGAGCAGCAGCGCAACGAGGTGCTCAAGAGCCAGGACGGCGTCGAGCGCTCCAAGGCGTTCGTGGCCACGGCCAAGATGACCGATGACACCGTGCAGAGGCTCGTGGACAGCGCCAGGGACGGCAAGAGCCAGATCACGCTGATCAGGACCACGGTGCCGATCGTGGTGGGCGTCGTCGGCCTCGTGCTGGTCGTGGTGGGCCTCCTGACCCTGCGCGGGCGCAGGACCGCATGAGCCAGGGGGTGGCCGCGCGGTCCCGTCCGGCCACACCCGTGCTGGCCCTCCTCAAGGCGGCCAGGCCACGCCAGTGGCTGAAGAACCTGCTGGTCCTGGCCGCCCCCATGGCCGCCGGGGTGCTCGGCGAGCCGCGCAGCCTGCTCGCGGCGCTGCTGGTCTTCGCCGCGTTCTGCCTGGCCGCCAGCGGCTCCTACCTGATCAACGACGCCTCCGACGTGGAGGCCGACCGGCTGCACCCGCGCAAGCGGCGGCGCGCGGTCGCGTCGGGGGCGGTGTCCGTGCGGGCGGCCCGGACGACGGGTGTCGTCCTGCTGGTCCTGGCGCCCGCGGTCGCCGGGCTCACCGGGAGCTGGCAGCCGGCCGCCGTGGTGGCCGGGTACGTCGCGCTGACGCTGTCGTACACGCTGTGGCTCAAGCACCAGGAGGTCGTGGACCTCATCGCGGTCGCCGGGTGCCACGTGATCAGGGCCTACGCCGGGGCCGTGGCGGTGGACGTGCCGGTGACCGGCTGGTTCCTGATGGTCGTCTCGCTCGCCGCGCTGCAGCTGGTGGCGGGCAAGCGCGAGGTGGAGCTGCGGGCGCAGGGCGTGAGCGGGACGCGGGCCACGCTGGCCGCCTACCCGCCCGGCTACCTGACCCAGGTCCGGGTCATGTGCTCGGGCGCGATGATCGTGACGTACTGCCTGTGGGCGCTCAACGCGCACGACGACCTGTTCTACGGGCTCAGCATCATCCCGTTCCTGCTGCTCGTGCTCCGGCACAACCTGCTGGTGAACCGGGGTGAGGGCGAGGAGCCGGAGGAGCTGGCCGTACGCGACCGGCCGACGCTGGTCTTCACCGCCGGGCTGGTCGTGCTGCTGGGCCTGGGGATCTACGCATGACGACGTTCCTGACCGGCTGGGGGCGTACGGCGCCCACCCCGGCCACGCTCGCCCGCCCCCGCACCCTCGACGAGCTGCGGGAGGCGGTCGAGGACGCTCCCCGGCGCGGCGTGGTGGCGCGCGGCCTGGGCAGGTCGTACGGCGACGCCGCCCAGAACGCCGGCGGCCTCGTCCTCGACTGCACCGGCCTGGACACCTGGACGTTCGACGAGGCCTCCGGCCTGGTCACCGCCTCGGGCGGCGTGAGCCTGCACGAGCTCATGACCGAGCTCGTCCCCCGCGGGTGGTTCCTCCCCGTCAGCCCCGGCACCCGGTACGTCACCGTCGGCGGCGCCGTCGCGGCCGACGTGCACGGCAAGAACCACCACCGCGACTCCTCCTTCGGCGCCCACGTCCGCTCGCTCACCCTGGTGACCGCCGGCGGGACGGCCCGCGTCCTGCGCCCCGGCGAGCCGCTCTTCCACGCCACCGTCGGCGGCATGGGGCTGACCGGGGTGATCGCCGAGGCGACCTTCGCCTGCGTCCCCGTCGAGAGCGCGCGGATGCGGGTGGACGTGGAGCGCACCGGCGACCTGGACGAGACGCTGGCGGTCATGGCCGCCACCGACGACCGCTACCGCTACACGGTGGCCTGGATCGACCTGCTCGCCCGGGGGCGCCGGATGGGGCGCAGCGTGCTCACCAGGGGCGACCACGCCGGACGTACCGAGAAGAGGGAGCCCGGCTTCGCGCCCGGCCCGATCGTGCGGGCGCCCGCGTGGGTGCCCGGCGGGCTGCTCAACGGGCTGAGCGTGCGCGCCTTCAACGAGGTCTGGTACCGCAGGGCCCCGCGCCGCCGGACCGTCGTGCAGGACCTCGCGCCGTTCTTCCACCCGCTCGACGCCGTCGAGGGCTGGAACCGCGTGTACGGCCCGCGCGGCTTCGTCCAGTACCAGTTCGTGGTGCCCTTCGGCGCGGAGGAGACGCTGCGTGGCATCGTCGGGTCGCTGTCGGCGCACGGCACCGTGTCGTTCCTGACCGTGCTCAAGAGGTTCGGGCCCGGCTCCGGCGGGCTGCTGTCGTTCCCCATGCCCGGCTGGACCCTCGCCCTGGACATCCCGGCCGGGCAGCGCGGGCTGGGCGGCCTGCTGCGCGGTTTCGACCGGCGGGTGGCCGCGGCCGGGGGACGGGTCTACCTCGCCAAGGACTCGCGGCTGCGCGCTGACATGATGGCGGCGATGTATCCCGAGCTGGAGCGGTGGCGGCGGATCAGGGACGAGGCCGATCCCGCCGGCCTGTTCCGCTCCGACCTGGCCAGGAGGCTTCGGCTGTGAAGAACGCGCTCGGCGCCGTCGACACCGTGCTGCTGCTCGGCGGGCGCAGCGAGATCGGCATGGAGATCGTCCGGCTGCTCGTGGGGCTCGGCGCGAGCCGGGTGGTGCTGGCCGCGCGGGAGGACTTCGTCCCGCCCTCGCTCGGCGTGGAGGTCCACGTCGTGCCGTTCGACGCGCTGGACGTGCACGCGCACGGCGCGGTCCTGACCAAGGCGGTGGAGCTGGTCGGCGACCTCGACGTGGTGATCTCGGCGTTCGGGGTGCTGGGGGCCCAGGCGGACTACGACGCCGATCCGGCGGCCGCCGCGCGGGACGTCACCGTCAACTACACCGCCCACGTGTCGGTGGGGCTGCACGCCGCGAGGGTGCTGCGCGCGCAGGGACACGGCACGCTCGTGGTGCTGTCGTCGGTGGCGGGCGCGCGGGTGCGCAGGGCCAACTTCGTGTACGGCTCCGCCAAGGCCGGGCTCGACGGGTTCGCCCAGGGGCTCGGCGACTCCCTGCACGGGACCGGCGCCCGGGTGCTGATCGTCCGGCCCGGCTTCGTGATCGGGCGGATGACGAGGGGCCTCGTCCCCGCCCCGCTGTCCTCGACCCCCCGGCAGGTGGCGCTGGCCACGGTGGGCGCGCTGCGCGACGGCGCCTCCTCGGTCTGGGTGCCGCGCGCGCTCGGGCCCGCCTTCGGCGCGCTGCGGCTGCTGCCCAGGGCCCTCTGGCGCAGGCTGCCGCGATAGAACTCGTTCCATTCAGCTGACCGAGCAAAGGTTCTAGAGTAGAACGCGTTGCAGTTTGGCAGCCGGGCGTCTTATGGTCGGGGCATGCGGACACGTGTCACGGACATGTTCGGAATCGAGCTCCCGATCTTCGCGTTCAGCCACTGCAGGGACGTGGTCGCCGCCGTCAGCAGGGCCGGCGGCATGGGGGTGCTCGGTGCGCTCTACTTCACGCCCGAAGAGCTCGAGATGGAGCTCAAGTGGATCGACGACCACGTGGACGGCCGGCCCTACGGGGTCGACGTGGTCATGCCGGCCTCGTACGAGGGCGCGGAGTTCGCCCCCGAGGAGCTGGTCGGCCGCCTGCAGTCGATGATCCCCGACGGCCACCGGGCCTTCGTCGAGGACCTCCTGGCCAAGCACGGGGTGCCGCCGCTGTCGGCGGACGCGGACGCCGGGCGGGTGCTGCTCGGCTGGACCGACGCCACCGCGCGCCCCCAGGTGGAGGTCGCGCTGCGCCACCCGATCGCGCTCCTGGCCAACGCGCTGGGCCCGCCACCCGCCGACGTCGTGGACCTCGCCCACGCGCACGGCGTCAAGGTCGCCGCCCTCGCCTCGACCCCGCGCCACGCGCTCAAGCAGGTGGAGGTCGGGGTGGACGTCGTCGTCGCCCAGGGCACCGAGGCCGGCGGGCACACCGGTGAGATCTCGACCATGGTGCTCATCCCGCAGGTGGTGGACGCCGTGGACGTGCCCGTGCTGGCCGCCGGCGGGATCGGCAACGGCCGCCAGATGGCCGCCGGCATGGCGCTGGGCGCCGAGGGCGTCTGGACCGGCTCCATCTGGCTCACGGTCGAGGAGGCGGACACGCCGGAGATGGCCAGGCGCCGCATCCTGGAGGCCACCTCCCGGGACACCGTCCGCTCGCGCAGCTGGACCGGCAAGCCCGCGCGGCTGCTCAGGAACGAGTGGACGGAGGCGTGGGAGTCGGAGGAGTCGCCGGGGACGCTGCCGATGCCGATGCAGTTCATGCTGGTGTCGGACGCGCTGCGCCGCATCGGCCGCTCGGACGCCTCGGAGCTGGCGACGTTCCCCGCCGGCCAGATCATCGGGATGATGAACCAGGTCAAGCCGGCCAAGGACGTGGTGTTCGGGCTGGTGGAGGAGTACGCGGAGGCCCTGGAACGCCTGCAGCGCCTCACGGGCGACTGAGACGTCCGCGTCTCGAAGGGCGCACCGGCCTCGCTCGCGCGGGGCCGGTGCGTCAGTGGTTCCCGGTCGGCGGCCCTCGGTCGGCGGTCCTCGGTCAGCGGCCCTCGTACGCCGCGGGGCGCTTCTCGCGGAAGGCGCGGGTGCCCTCCTTGGCGTCCTCCGAGCCGATCACCGGCCAGCCCAGCTCGTCCGACACCTTCAGCGCCGCCACCTCCGGCATGCCCAGCGTGTCCCGGTAGGTCCGCAGGATCGCCTGCACCGCGAGCGGGCCCGAACCGGCCACGTCGTCGGCCAGTTCGCGGGCCGCCGCCAGCGCCTGGCCGTCCGGGACCACGCGGTTGACCAGGCCCATCGACAGGGCCTCCGCCGCCGTGATCGCGCGGCCGGTGAGGAGCAGGTCCATGGCGTGGCAGTACGGGATCTGGCGGGGCAGCCGTACGGCGCTGCCGCCCATGGGGAACAGCGCCCGCTTGGCCTCGAACAGGCCAAGCGTGGCCGACTCCGCCACCACCCGCAGGTCCGTGCCCACCAGCAGCTCCGTGCCGCCGGCGACCGCGTAGCCCTCCACCGCGCAGATGATCGGCTTGGTGGGCAGGTCCTCGCGCAGCAGCCCCTTCCAGTGGAAGTTGGGCATCTGGGCGGCCCTGGCCTGGACCTCCGGGTCCGTCGACGCCTGGCCCATGGCCTTGAGGTCGGCGCCGGAGCAGAACGTGCCCTCCGCGCCCGTCAGGATCGCCACCCGGACGCCGGGCTCCGCCGACGCGTACGCCCATGCCGAGGCCAGGCCGATCAGCATGTCCGAGGACAGCGCGTTGCGGGCCTCCGGGCGGTTCATGGTGACGGTCAGGACGTGGCCGTCGCGTTCGATCCGGCAGTGCGGGGTGCTGATCGGCAGGAGCTCCACGGATGCCTCCGAAGTCGCTGTATCAAGCGCTTGTTAGGCCGCGATCATACCTCGCGGATCAAGCGCTTGCTCAGGGCTTCGCTCCCGGGATACGCTCCCACCAGCAAACGAGAACAGGTTCCTGTTTTGCTCGCCCTGAGCTGAGGAGATCAGATGGGCACGCTCGGTTTCTGGAGGCTCGCGCAGGCGGATCCCGAGTGGATCGCGGCCGTGGACCCGGACGGCACGCAATACCGCGCGGGCGACCTCCTCGCCCGCTCGAACCGCCTCGTGCACGGGCTGCGCGCGCTCGGCCTCCAGCCCGGCGACGGCATCTGCGGCCTGGTCCCGAACGGCGCCGACGGCCTGGTCCTCTACTGGCCGCCCTGCAGGCCGGCTGGTACTACACCCCGATCAACTGGCACCTGACCGGCCCCGAGATCGCCTACATCGTCTCCGACAGCGAGGCCAAGGCCTTCTTCGTGCACCCGCGCTTCCTGGCCGAGGGCACCCGCGGGGCCCAGGCCATCGCGCCCGAGCGCCGCTTCCGCATGGGCGGCACGGCGGAGGAGTTCCGGCCCCTGGCGGAGCTCCTCGACGGGCAGCCCGACACGACCCCCGCCGACCGCACCGCCGGGGCCACCATGCACTACACCTCGGGCACCACCGGCAAGCCCAAAGGCGTCCGGCGGCAGCTCAGCGGCCTGGACCCGGACGACGCCGCCGAGCTGATGACCTTCCTGCTCGGGCTGTTCGGCATCACCCCCGGCCGCCCGAACGCGCACCTCGTGACCTCGCCGAGCTACCACACGGCGGTGACCCAGTTCGGCGGCACGGCGCTGCACATGGGTCACACGCTCGTCTACATGGACAGGTGGGACGCCGAGGAGATGCTCGCGCTCTGCGAGCGCCACCGCGTCACCAACTCGCACCTCGTCCCGACCCACTTCAAGCGGCTGCTCGCCCTGCCGGAGCAGACCCGCTCCAAGTACGACCTCTCCTCCCTGAAATGGATGATCCACGCCGCCGCCCCCTGTCCGATCCCGGTCAAGTGGGCCATGCTCGAGTGGTGGGGCGACTGCGTGTACGAGTACTACGCGGCCACCGAGGGCGGCGGCACCCTCGCCACGCCCGAGGGCTGGAAGGCCCACCCGGGCACGGTCGGCTCGGCGTGGCCGATCAGCGAGCTGCTCATCGCGGACGACCAGGGCGAGCCGGTGCCCACCGGGACCCCCGGGACGATCTACATGAAGATGATGGGCGTCCCGTTCGAGTACAAGGGCGACCCCGCCAAGACCGCCGCGAACCGCCTCAAGGACTACTTCACCGTCGGCGACATCGGATACCTGGACGAGGACGGCTTCCTCTACCTGTGCGACCGCAAGGCCGACATGATCATCTCTGGCGGGACGAACATCTACCCGGCCGAGATCGAGAACGAGCTCATGATTCACCCGAAGGTGGCCGACGTGGCCGTGTTCGGCATCCCGGACGAGGAGTGGGGCGAGCAGATCAAGGCCGTCGTCGAGCCCGCGCCGGGCACCGAGCCGGGGCCCGAGCTGGCCGCCGAGCTGCTGGCCTCGCTGGAGGGGCGGCTGGCCAGGATGAAGTGGCCCAAGAGCATCGACTTCATCGCCGAGATGCCCCGCGAGCCCAACGGCAAGCTGCTCAAACGCAAGCTCCGCGCCCCGTACTGGGAGGGACACGACCGTGCCATCTGATCCGCTGGTCGCTCAGCACGTCCTGGAGTTCCCCGGCGGCTACACGCGTACGACGGGACCGGTGGTCGGCCGGTTCCTGAGCGAGTTACGCGCTCGCCGCATCGTCGGGGTACGGACGGCGGAGGGCCGGGTGCTCGTCCCGCCCCTCGAGTACGACCCCGCGACCGGCGAGCCCGTCACCGGCGAGTACGTCGAGGTCGGCCCGGCGGGCACGGTCACGACGTGGGCATGGGTGGACGAGCCGCTCGAAGGTCACCCGCTCGACCGCCCCTTCGCCTGGGCGCTGATCGAGCTCGACGGCGCGGACACCGCCCTGCTGCACGCGGTGGAGGCCGAGAACCCCAAGGCGATCGGGGCCGGCACGCGCGTCTGGCCCGTCTGGCGCGACCGGCCCACCGGCCACATCACCGACATCTCCCATTTCGCCCCCGAGGTCACGAAGATCGTGTCCAACGTGCGCGCCGAATACCGCCTCCAGGCGGGCGGCGCGCTGCGCGTCTTCCTGGAGGGCGTCGAGCGCGGCGTCCTCCTCGGCGGCCGGTGCGGGAGCTGCGGCAAGGTGTACGTGCCCTACCGGGCGGCCTGTCCCGAATGCGGAAGCGCCATCCCGGAGACGCTCGAACTCCCCGACACCGGCACGATCACCACGTACGCCATCAACAACCTGCCGGATCCCCGGGCTCCGCAGGTGCCGTTCGTGTCGGCGTACATCCTGCTCGACGGCGCCGACGTCCCCATGATCGCCCTGATGGGCGACGTACCCGCACACGAGGTGCGCCAGGGCATGCGCGTCAAGGCCGTCTGGGTCCCGGAGGGCGAGCGGACGGCGTCCATGACGAACATCCGCTGGTTCGCCCCCACCGGCGAGCCGGACGTGGAGCTGTGATGAGAGACGTAGCGATCGTCGCATTCGCCCAGACGCGGCACACCGGCCAGGACACCGGCCTGACCGAGCCCGAGCTGATCCTGCCCGTGATCAACGAGGTCAAGGAGCGGACCGGGCTCAAGCGGTTCGGCTTCACCTGCTCGGGGAGCTGCGACTACCTGGCCGGGGCGCCGTTCTCGTTCGTGTCGGCGCTCGACGCGCTGGCCGCCTGGCCGCCGATCTCCGAGAGCCACGTCGAGATGGACGGCGCCTGGGCGCTGTACGAGGCGTGGGTGCGCCTCCAGCACGGCGACATCGACTCGGCCCTGGTCTACGGCTTCGGCAAGTCGTCGCTCGGCGACCTGCGCACGATCATGACGCTCCAGCTCGACCCGTACTACCTGGCCCCGCTCGGGCTCGACCAGCTCTCCTACGCCGCCCTCCAGGCCAACGCGGTCGGCGCGGACCGGCGGGAGCTCGACGAGATCGTCCGGCGCAGCCGCGCGGACGGCAGGAGCAACCCGTACGCGCTCGATCTGCCCGACCCGGACGGTGAGGACTTCGCCGTGCAACCGCTCAGGAAGACGGACGTGCCGCCCATCACGGACGGCGCGGCGGCGATCGTGCTCGCGACCAGGGACCTGGCCGCCCGGCTGTGCCCGAATCCCGCCTACATCAGGGGAATCGCGCACCGCATCGAGCCGCACTACCTGGGCCTGCGCGACCTGGCCCGGTCGGTCTCCGCGGCCGACGCCGCGCGGGCCGCGGGGGTCGGGAAGGGGCCCGTCGAGGTGGCCGAGCTGCACGCCCAGTTCCCGCACGAGGAGATCGTCCTGCGGGAGGCGCTCGAACTGGGCGGCGACACCGTGATCAACCCGTCGGGCGGCCCGCTGGCCGCCAACCCCGTCATGGCCACGGGCCTCATCCGCATCGGCGAGGCCGCGCGGCGCATCCACGACGGCGACGCGAGCCGCACGGTCGCGCACGCCGCGAGCGGCCCCTGCCTGCAGCAGAACCTCGTCACCGTCCTGGAGGCATGAACAATGGGCAACCGGTGCGCGGTCATCGGCGTCGGGCAGACGCACTACACGACCAAGCGGCGCGACGTCTCGATCGCCGGGCTGGTGCGCGAGGCGGCGCTGCGGGCGCTGGCGGACGCCGGGCTGACGTTCAAGGACATCGACGCCGTGGTCATCGGCAAGGCGCCGGACCTGTTCGAGGGCGTGATGATGCCGGAGGCGTACCTGGCGGACGCGCTCGGCGCGGCGGGCAAGCCCATGATGCGCGTGCACACGGCGGGCAGCGTGGGCGGCTCCACCGCCCTGGTCGGCGCCTCGCTGATCCAGGGCGGGGTGCACGAGCGGGTGCTCGTGGTCGCGTTCGAGAAGCAGTCGGAGTCCAACGCCACCTGGGCGCTGTCCACGCACCTGCCGTTCAACGCGTCGCTGGTGGTGGGCGCGGGCGGGTACTTCGCCCCGCACATCCGCGAGTACATGCGCAGGTCCGGCGCCCCCGGCCACATCGGCACGCTGGTGGCGGTCAAGGACCGGCTGAACGCGCTGAAGAACCCGTACGCGCACCTCAAGATCCCCGGCATCGACCAGAAGATGGTCGAGTCCACGCCCATGCTCTGGGAGCCGATCCGCTACCTGGAGACCTGCCCGTCCAGCGACGGCGCCTGCGCGCTGGTGCTGTCGTCGGAGTCGGCCGTCACCGGCACCCCGGCCTGGGTGCACGGGACGGCCATGCGCTCCGAGCCGATCTTCCGTGCCGCCCGCGACACGGTCAGCCCGCAGGCCGGCAAGGACTGCGCCGCCGACGTCTACCAGCAGGCCGGCATCACCGACCCGCGGCGGCAGATCGACGTGGCCGAGGTGTACGTCCCGTTCTCCTGGTACGAGCCGATGTGGCTGGAGAACCTGGGGTTCGCGGCGGAAGGGGAGGGATGGAAGCTCACCGAGTCGGGCGCCACGGCACTCGACGGTGACACCCCCTGGAACGCCTCGGGCGGGGTGCTGTCGAGCAATCCGATCGGGGCGTCGGGGCTGATCAGGTTCGCCGAGGCCGCGCTGCAGGTGCGCGGGATGGCCGGCGAGCACCAGGTGGACGGCGCCCGTACGGCGCTCGGCCACGCCTATGGCGGGGGAGCCCAGTTCTTCGCGATGTGGATCCTCGGACGGGAGAGACCCTGATGGAGTTCAACCACGCTGACCTGTACGAAGGGCTCGCGGACACGATCGGGGACAGGACGGCCGTCGTCTGCGGCCAGGAAAGGCGCACCTACGCCGAGCTGGAGGCCGAGTCGAACCGGCTCGCCCACTACCTCATGGACCTCGGCGTCCAGCCGGGCCAGCACGTCGGCCTGCACCTCTACAACGGCATCGAGTACGTCGCCGGCCTGCTGGCCGCCCTCAAGATCAGGGCCGTGCCGATCAACGTCAACTACCGGTACGTCGAGGCCGAGCTGCTCTACCTCTACCGGGACGCCGACCTCCGGGCACTGCTCTACGACGTGGAGTTCGAGCCCAGGGTGGCCGCCGTGGCCGGCGACGCGCCGCTGCTGGAGCACCTGATCGCGGTGGGCGGGCAACCGTCGCTCGGCTCGGCGGTGCCGTACGCGACGGCCCTGGAACACGGCAAGCCGGAGCGGGGCTTCCCGCCGCGCTCGGGCCAGGACGTGTACATCATCTACACCGGCGGCACCACCGGCATGCCCAAGGGCGCGATGTGGCACGTCGAGGACCTGTTCATGGGCTTCGGCGGCGGCAACCCGTACGGCGAGCCGCGCGCCACCCCGCAGGAGGTCATCGACGAGGCGATCAAGGCCACCCCCATGGTCATGATGGCCGCGCCGCCGCTCATGCACGGGGCCGCGCAGATGGCCACGTTCATCTGCTGGTGCATGGGCTCGACCATCGTGTACGTGCGCAAGTTCGAGGCCGCGGAGGTCTGGCGGGCGATCGAGCGGGAGCGCGTCGCCACCCTGAACATCACCGGAGACGCCATGGCCAGGCCCCTTGCCGAGGCGCTGGAGAAGGGCTCGTACGACGTCTCCTCGCTGTTCGTGATCAGCTCGACCGGGGCCATCCTGTCCGGCGCGGTCCGCGACCGCCTCCAGGAGCTGCTCCCGAACGTCATGATCCTGGACAGTTTCGGCTCCACCGAGTCCGGCTACACGGCCTCCGGCGTGGCCGGCTCCTCGCCCGAGACGGGCCTGCGCTACCAGCCGAACGCCGTGGTCAAGCTGGCCGTGCTCGACGAGCGGAACCGCCCGGTCGAACCCGGCTCGGGGCAGATGGGGACGGTGGCGCGGTCGGGGCGGGTGGCGTTCGGCTACTACAACGACCCGGACAAGACGGCCCGCACGTTCGTCACCGACGAGGCGGGCACCCGGTGGCTGCTGACCGGTGACCTGGCCACGGTGGACCCCGACGGCACCGTGAACGTGTTCGGCCGGGGCTCGCAGTGCATCAACACCGGCGGGGAGAAGGTGTTCCCCGAGGAGGTCGAGGCGGTGCTCAAGGGGCATCCCTCGGTGTTCGACGCGGTGGTGACCGGGGTGCCGGACGAGCGGTGGGGCAACCGGGTGGCCGCCGTGATCGAGCCGCGGCCCGGCATCGAGGTCACGGCCGACGAGCTGGACGGGCACTGCCGGCGGCTTCTGTCCGGGTACAAGGTGCCTCGTACGTACGCGTTCGTGACGGAGATGGTGCGCTCGCCGGCGGGCAAGGCCGACTACCGGTGGGCCCGCGAGACGGTCGAGAACACCGCCACGGACTGAGGCAGCCGATCGGGGTCAGGTCGGGCGGCGCTGGGAGCTCAGCCGGCGCAGCTCGGCCTCGACCGCCCTCGCCTCCTCACCCCTGCCCCCGGCCGTCTCCAGCAGCTTCAGCCGCCCGATCAGCACGTCCCGGAGCAGCCCCTGCCCGCCCTCGGCCGCGGGCAGCTCGCGCAGCAGGTCCGCGGAGACCCGCAGGGCGGCCTCCGCGGCGTCGTCCCGGCCCAGCTCCCACTGGCAGAAGCCCAGGCGGGCGTGCGCCACGGCCCTGGCCAGCGCGTCCCGCGTCACCTGGGTGCTCCGGTGGAAGACGAGCCCGGCCTCCAGCGCCCGCCCCGCCTCCATCAGCGCGTCCCCCAGCATGAGCATCGCCTGGGACAGCAGCCCCGACTGCATCGGATTGTCCGGCGAGAACCGCTCCAGCGCCGCCACCGCCTCCCGCAGCGGCTGGATCGCCTCGGCCGCCAGCTCCCGCATCCTGAGCGCGGAGGCCAGGGTGAGGCAGGCGCCGGCGCGGCTGGTGTGCAGGGCGTGCGCGTTCATGCCCGCGGCCAGCAGCTCGTCGTAGATCGCGATGGCCTCGCGCGCCCTGGCCTCGGCCTCCGCGCCGCCGTCCAGCCGCAGCAGGGGGAGCAGCTCCGAGCTCTGCGCCAGGGAGTCGGCCAGGATCGCCCGGTAGGTCGGATCGTCCGGTGCCCGCCGGGCCAGCGGGATCAGGCCCTCCACGAGCGCGTTGGCCTCGCCGAGCTCGCCGAGCATCATGTGACACCTGGCCAGCCGCTGGGTGGCCAGGGCGTGCTTCACGGTGCCCGGTTCGTGGCCGGTCGTGGCGATCCGTGCGTACTCGGCGGCCTCCTGCGGGCGCCCGTCGGCCAGGAGATCGTCGGCGATCAGCGCGGCGGTCTCGGCGGCGGCCAGCGGCTCCGCCAGCCCGCCGAACAGCCGCAGGGCCTCCACCAGGTGCGCCATCGCCTCCTGCCCCCGGCCGAACGCCCGCAGCACCCGCCCCCGCACCTGAACCGCCCGCGCCCGCACCCGCGGCAGCTCCCGCCCCGCCTCCTCGGCCCGGTCCAGCTCGGCCAGCGACCAGGCGATCGCCTCCAGCGCGGCCTGCGAGCGGTCCAGCGCGGCCAGGGTGGAGCCGAGCTGGGCGTAGGTGACGGCGGCGACGGCCGGGTCGTCCAGCTCGTCACAGAGGTCGGCGGCCCGCTCGCAGTGGGCCAGCGCCTCGACGGGGCGGCCCTGGGCGAGCAGCTCGGCGGCGTACCGGTTGAGGGCCTCGGCCAGCGTACGGTCCTCGCGCTCGCCGAGCAGCACGATGGCCTGCTCGACGACGGCAAGCCCCCCGCCCGGCCCGCCCTCGGCCTCCCGGGAACCCAGCGCGGACAGCCGGGCCAGGGCGGATCCGAGGTGCTCCCGATAGACCCCTGAAACGGCGGCGAGCCCCCGGTAGACGCGCACGGCCAGCTCCGCACCCGCCACGGCGCTCGCGGTGTCACCCGCCTCCGCCGCCGCGGCACTGAACGCGGCCAGGCACCGGCCGTACCGGTCATACGTCTCGGGCGCGCCCGTCAGCGGCACCTCCCGCTCCAGCTCCTCCGTGAACGCCGTGAGCGGCCCCACCAGCTCGGCCGCCGCTCCCTCCACCGCGCCGGCGAGCTCCTCGACGAGGGCATCGAGCTCATCCGTCCCGGGAAGGGGCCGCAGGTCCAGGATCTGCGCGTACAGATCGGTTCCGGCGGCGGGGCCCTCCTCCTCCACCCGCAACCTGGCCAGCCGGACCAGCGCCAGCAGGTGCACGCCGGCCAGATCGTGGGGGACGGGCTGCCCGAGCCGCGCCATCGCCGAGGTGCCCGCGGCCAGCCGCGTCCGGGCCGCCTCGCTCTCGTGCTGCTCGGCCAGGCAGAGCCCCCCGAGCTCCAGGCAGGTGGCGGCGACCAGCCGGTCCCTGTCGCCGGGCGGCGAGGGGGTGAAGTCGAGCGCGCGGGTGACGGACCGCAGCGCGCCTTCGGGGTCCTGCCGGGTGAACCGGATGCCGCCCTGCAGGCGCAGCGCCCCGGCCAGGGCGACGGGACGTTCGAGACCCTCCGCCACGAGCTTGGCGTACAGCTCGACCAGCCGGTCGGCCGCCGCCTCCGCGTCGGACGGGCAGGCGGCGCGGGACAGGGCGACCGTCTCGAGGATCATCAGCTCCGCCAGCTCGGTACGGAACTCGGCGCTCGTCTGGGCGTGCGGCTCGTAGGACTCGATGGCGGTGAGCAGGTGAGGGATGGCCTCCTTGTGGCGCCCCAGCACCACCAGCGAGCGGCCGAGGGCAGCGGCGACCATGCCGACGGCGATCGCGTGCGGCCCGTCGGGCGCGGCGTGCCGCTCCAGCAGCTCGGCCGCCCGCATCGCCAGCGCGAACCCTTCCCCGGCCCGCCCGGCATCCGCCCAGGCCCGGGCGAGCACGGCCTGCGCCGACAGGTACGCGTGAATCTGCTCGATCCCCGGCGTACCGGCTCCCTCGACGGCCTCCCGGCACTCCGCCAGCCGCCGCTCAGCCCGCCCGACGGCCCCCTCGTGCCCGCCCGCCGCGTCCGAGCGCCTCATGACCAGATCCAGCAGCCACGGCTGCCCGTCGGCGGCTTCCTCCCCGGCGGCCGGGCCGGCTTCCAGCCTCCTGCGCAACCTGGCCCGCACCTCGGACCGATGGGCCTCCTCGGCACCCAGCACGTCGTACAGCTCGGCGGCGATCTCCAGCTGCGCCAGGCCGTCGGCGGTCCGGCCCAGCTCGTCCAGGCAGAGGCCGAGCAGCCGCCTGCCCGTGGCCTGTGCCGCCGTGTCCCGCTCGGCCGCCACGGTCATGGCCTCCTGCAGCGGCCCGAGCGCCTCTTCCGGCCGGTCGTCGATCAGCAGCAGCTCGCCGAGATCGAGCAGTTGCCCGGCCAGGGCGGGGCGGTGCTCGTCGGGTTCGAGCGTGACGAGGGCCCGCAGGCTCCGTACCGCCTCGGCGGCGGACCGTACGGCGGCGTCCAGGTCTTCCAGGCCGGCGTGCAGCCTGGAGAGCACGGCCGCGGCGGAGGCCAGCATGGCCCGCAGGCCGGGCTCCTCCCGCGCCAGCGCCCGCAGCCGGGAGACGGCCTCGGCGGCCGGGGCGAGGGCTTCGGCCGGCCTGCCGTGTGTCTCCAGCCAGCCGGCGAGCAGATGCAGGCGGTGGGCGAGGTCCCTGTCGGTCGGGGCGACGCCCTTGGCGGCGGACGTGGCGGCGACGGCCAGGCAGGCGGCCAGCTCGGGCAGCGCCGCGCCGGCCCCGATCCCCTCGAACGGCGTCAGCGGCTCCGGCACCTGTACGGCGAGCGGCTCCGGCACCTCGCCGAAGACCGCCGCCACACCCCGCTCGGACGCCTGGACGGAACCCGCGGCCGCCGCCCGGCCCGGCGGTGGCCGCCACGGCTCGAACACTGAGCCCGCCCCGCCGGCGAACGCCCGCGCGCCGGTCTCGCCCACGGGCGACCGCGCGCCGGACTCGCCGGCAGGCGCCTGCATGCGGGTCCTGCCGAGGGGCGCCTCCGGCGGCTGCCCGACGGCCATGAGCCGGCTGGCCGGTGGATCGGCCCCGGAACCCGTCGGCGGCAGGCGGTCGCCGGACGTGCCCGGGCGCGGCCGCGGGACCGTGGCCGCCTCACCGTCCGGGTGCCGGTCAGCGGCCGTCCCGGGCAGTACGGACAGGACGCCCGTCACGTTCGCCGCGAAATCGGCGTCACCACCGGCCGCCGAGAACGCCGCCACAGCCTCCTCCAGCCGTCCCGTCCCCAGGAGCGCGCAGGCGACGTTGTAATGCGCCCGCGCGGCCTGCTCCGAATACCGGAGATCGTCCTCGGCCAGGATGCGGAACCGGGCCGCCGCCTCCTGCGCGGGCTTGAGCGCGCCCCCCGCCTCACCGCCCAGCAGCAGGCATGCCCCCAGGCCGAACAGCGCCTCCGCCCGCCCGGCCGCCTCCTCGTACGGAGGAGCGCCGGCGTACGCCTCCACGGCCTCCGCCGCCGCGACCACCGCCTCGCCCACCCTGCCCACGGCGGCCAGGCCGTCCGACAACCGTGCCAGCGCCCCCGCCAGCGCGACCCGCGTACCACCCCGAGCCCGCCGGTGCCGGACAGCCAGCTCGGCGAGCGTCACGGCAAGTGCCCGCGACCCCAGCCCGGCCTCCTCCACCCGCACCGCCGGCAGCGCGGCCACGGCCTCGGCGAGCTGCCGGTCGGTGGCGAACAGCCGCAGCGCGGCGTCGAGCACGTCGCCGAGCCGGCTCGCGGGGTTGGTCACGGCCTCCGCGACCAGCCTCCCGATCCGGCTGATGACCAGCGACCACAGCGCCGCCCTGGCCCGCTCCCTACCCGCCGACAGCCGGAGGACGTCGAGCATGCGCACGAGATGCCCGACCGTGCGGCCCTCCTGGTCGTGGACGGCGAGTACGAGCGCGTCGAGGCTCTCCGTCCCGGCCAGGAACTCCTCGACCAGGAGATCCGGCCCCAGCGGGCTCAGCCGTCCGTCATCGGGAGCGCCTGGTGCGCCCGCGGGGTCACGCCGGCCCGGGAAGACGCGGCCCAGCCAGTCGGCCGCGTTCCGGAGATGAGGTGTGCCGCGAAGTCCGGGGACGGCCATCAGGAGGCCGGGGAGTTCGGCCGGGGAGGGGGCGGTGAGCGTGAGGACCGCCACGGCCTGCCGCGCTGTCACGTCGTCGAGGCGTTCCCCCGTGTCCGGCCAGACGCGGGCCCACTGATCGCGTTCGCGTGCCAGGAACCGGCCGAGCAGGCCGTCGCCGCCTCCCACCCGCCCGATCGCGTCGCCGTCCGCGTCGCACAGCCGCAGCAGGGCGGCCAGGTGGACGCGGAGCGGGAGGCCGTACTCCGGGTCGTCGAGCCGGGGCGGGGAGGGGAGGGCGGCGCGGCTCGGCGCGAACGCCTTCATGGCCGCCGACGCGTGCTCGGTCCGCTCGGTGAGCGTGAGCGGGTGGGCGTTGAGCTGCACCGTCGTGCTGTTGAGCCGTCTGAGCCGGCCGCCCGCCGCCGTGTCCAGCCGCCGCCACCAGTCCGGCTCGCCGGGCTCTCTGGCCGCCAGGAGGAGGCGTACGCGGGGGTTGTGCCCGTGCTCGGCCAGCCTGCGGATCAGCTCGCCGACGAGGGGGAGGGACGGCTCGGGACGGTCGACGACGATCAGGGTGGGTCGCAGCGCGTCGGGCGACACGGCGCTCGGCGGGCCGGGCGGCGTCCCGGCCGGCAGGCCCGCCAAGGCGTCGAGGGGGAGGAAGCCCGTGTCCCAGCCCGCTTCCGCCAGGTCCACGCACAGCTCGCCGGCCAGCCGGGTCTTCCCCGTCCCGCCGCGTCCCGTGAGGACCGCGATCGACAGCGGGGCCGGGTCGGCGGCCCACGCGCGCAGCTCCGCCAGCTCCTCGGTCCGGCCCAGGAACGGCACCACCGCGTGGCGTGCCATCAGCAGCGTCCAGTCCGGGCGGTCCTGGGGCAGCCGCACGCGGGCCGGTTGCAGGAGGGTGGGAAGTGGCGGCGAGGGGTCGCCCGCGACGGTCTCGGGAGGGCCGGGGGCGACGGCCGCCAGCTCGCGGAAGCGTTCGTCGGCCAGCAGGGCGGTCACGGGGATGGCGTCGAGGTGGCGTTGGGCGTGCCCGGAGGGGCTGGTGGCGATCACGCCGATGAGCTGGCCGGCGGGTTCGGCGAGCAGGGCGGCGCCCGACATGCCGTGCCAGAGCGAGTCCGGCATCGACTCGAGTTCGGGGCTCAGCACGCTGACCGCCAGGGTCTTCGACACCGCGCCCATCGGTGCGTCCACCAGGCCGGCCAGCGTCTCCGGGCTCCGCGCCCCTTCTCGCTGCCCCGTCTGCGGGAAGCCCCCGGCCAGCCAGCGCAGGCGATGGGCTCCGCCGGTCGCCGGCCTGGCGAATCGGGTGCGCTCGATGCCGGGCAGGTCCGCCCATACCGGCTCGGTCACCCGGAGCAGCACCGCGTTCGCGCCGCCGCGCCCCCGCCACACCGGCTCGGCCGCCACCCACTGATCCGGCCCCGGCCCGCGCACGTGGCAGGGCGCGCCAGGGCGTATCACGTGACCGGAGGTCAGCACCAGATCGGCACCGACCACATATCCGGAACCGGTCAGGCCGACCAGATCGGCGTGACCGGAGAAGACCTCGACGACCCGTTCGAGCCCGAGACGGTGCGGTGGCGTGTCCATGAGGTCCGCCTCTTAGCTACGTCCTGACGTGCCGTCCCCCTGATCAGCGTCTGATCTCATCTCACTATCGCACTATGGCCCGGAAATTTCCTGGCTTGTCAGGCCTTCTCGGTGGTGAGCCAGGCCGCCAGCCCGAGGTAGACGACCCCGCTGCCCACATCCAGCCGCCGGCGTACGCGGGCCGACCCGCGTACCCGTCCCGCCAGGGCCGAGGCGAGCATCGCGTACGTCCCGTCCGACGCCATGCCCAGGACGATCCACAACAGCCCGAGCAGCAGGATCTGCGGCCCGACCGGCCCCGCCTCCGGGTTGGTGAACTGCGGCAGGAACGCCACGAAGAAGACGGCCGTCTTGGGGTTGAGCACGTTCACCACGAACCCCTCCCAGAACAGCCGCCGCCTCGACTGCGTCTTCACCTCGATCGGCTCGTCGCCGTCGCCCCGGCGCATCAGCTTGCGTACGCCGAGCCAGACCAGGTAGGCCACGCCCACGTACTTGACCACGGTGAACGCCGTGGCCGAGGCCGCCAGCAGCGCGCTGATGCCCAGCGCCGCGGCCGCCACGTGGACGACCGAGCCGGTGTGGACGCCGAGCACGGAGACCAGGCCGGCGCCGCGACCCTGGGAGACGCTCCGGGTGACGATGTAGAGGACCGCGGGTCCGGGAACCACCAGCAACCCGAGCGTGAGCGCGCAGAATATGGCGAGTGTCGAAATGTCCGGCATGGGGCCATGGTAGGCGTGGCGTCAAAGGCTTTCCTGGAGGGCTGCCAGCAGCGCTTCGGTGGCCGGCGGGTGTGGCGGCTCGCCGTAGACGGCGGCGTACACGTGCCTGGTCGACCCCGGCACCTCCGCCACCTCCACCTCCGGGTGGCGATGGGCGGCCAGCGCGAGCCCGGGCAGCATCGTCAGCCCCAGCCCGGCCGCGACCAGCGCCTGCACGGCCACGATGTCGTCGCTGGTGAAGGCGATCCGCGGCTCGAACCCCGCCTTCTCGCAGGTGTCGAGCAGGTGGCTGCGGCACCGGTCGCACCCGGCGATCCAGGCCGACTCGGCGTGCTCGGCCAGCCCGCCCGCGGGGCCGCTCGACACCAGGTAGCTGGGGTCGTCGAGCAGGTGCACCATGTGGATGCCGCTGTCCTCGGGGGCGGTGTCGTCGTAGCGGAACATGACCGCGACGTCCACCCGCCCGGCGCGCAGCAGCCGCAGCGCCTCCGGCGGCTCGGTCTCGGTGAGCTGCAGGCGAAGCCCAGGATGCGCGCCGGCCAGCAACCTGGCCGCCTTGGGGATGAACGTCCCCAGCGCGGACGGGAAGGCCGCCAGCCGCACCCGCCCGGAGCGCAGCCCCACGTGCGCGGCCAGTTCCTCGGCGGTGGCGTCGAGGCGGCCGATGATCTCCGCGGCCCGCTCGGCCAGCAGCCGCCCCGCCTCCGTGAGCCGGATGCCGCGCCCGGCGCGCTGGACGAGCTTGGCCCCGGTCTCCGCCTCCAGCCGGGCCAGGTGGTGGCTGACCGAGGGCTGTGAATAGTGCAGCTCCTTGGCCGCCGCGGTCAGCGAGCCCTTGCGGGCCACCGCGACGAGGACGCGCAGGCGTACAACGTCGAGCATTCATCAATCGTATCTATAGATCGACCAGAAGACTTCTGTTGGACCTATCGGTCGAAATGCAGGACCGTGAAAGGGGAAGGCCGATTGCTGATTTTCCCTAGGGGAATACCATGAATGTCGCCGTAACCACAGCCACCAGACCCGGGCTCGGCATCCTCGTGGCGGGGGTGTCGCGGATCGTCGACCGCCGGCTCGGCCGCCGCGAGACCGCCCTCGCCGTCGCCGCCCTGCTGCGCGACCACCTCCCCGGGCGCGACATCCTGACGCCCGAGGAACGCGCGGGCTCGCCCGACCGGTACGCCAGCCACGTGCTGCACGCCGAGGAGGGCTTCTCCATCGTCGGCGTCGTGTGGCGGCCCGGCCAGGACACGGTGATCCACGACCACGTCTCGTGGTGCACGTTCGGCATCCTCAGCGGGATCGAGCACGAGACGCTCTACCGCGACATGGGCGACCACCTCGTGGAGATCGGGCGGGCCGACAACCGGCCGGGCGAGGTCAGCGGGTTCGCGCCGCCCGGGGACATCCACAAGGTACGCAACACCAGCGCGGAGGTCGGGGTGTCGCTGCACGTGTACGGGGCCGACGTGGCCAGGCTCGGCAGCAGCGTACGCCGGGTCTACGACCTCCCGGTCAGGTAACCCTCCAGCCGGTCGGCCAGCTCCCGGGGCCTCGCCAGCATGGGAGCGTGGCCGCCGCCGATCTCGTCGGGCGTGATGCCGAGCCGGTCGCGCACGACCCGGCGCATGAACTCGGGGGTGAAGAACCGGTCGTCCCGGCACAGCAGGAACCTGGTCGGCACGTCCGGCCACGCGCCCAGCGGCCACGGCTCCAGCACCGCCTTGTCCGCATGGGAGCGCCCCCGGGACAGGCACTCCTCGGCGAGCTCCTTGGGCACGTCGTGCAGGAACAGCTCGACCGTGTCCATCTCCGCCTGCTCGAATCCCGTGTTGCCCCACCACTCGGACGGCGGCTCGCCGGGGACCGGGACCATGGCCGTGACCAGCACCAGGAGCTCGGCAGGCGTCCGCGCGCAGACGAGCGGCCCGACGAACCCGCCCCACGAATGCGCCACGACGACCAGGTCGCGGCGGCCCCCGACGGCTTCGACCACGGTGTCGGCGTGGTCGAGCAGGCCCGCGTTCTCGTCCTCGACCGGCAGGTCCACCGCCACCACGTCATGCCCGCGACCGCGTAGCTCGGGCTCCAGCAGGTGCCAGTCCCAGGCGGAACCCCCGCCACCGTGGATCAGCGCGAACGTGGCCATATTGCGATACCTCCGAAGTCAGGCGACACCCCATCCTGCCCCGGCCGATGAGTTCCCGGCGCCGGCCAGGTCTGTCCATTGACGACCGCCGCACCGAAGGAGTGACCATGGAACCGACCACCCGGCTGGACGCCCGCTTCAGCGCCGAGAACGCCGCCCCGACGTCCTGGGCCGAGGCCCGCGACCAGCTGGAGCGCGCGGAGACGTACTGGCTGAGCACCGTACGCGCCGACGGCCGCCCGCACGTCGCCACGCTGCTGGCCGTCTGGCAGGACGACGCGCTCTACTTCTGCACGGGTGCCGAGGAGCAGAAGGCCAGGAACCTGGAGGCCAACCGCAAATGCGCGCTCACCACCGGAGCCAGCGCCCTGCACGAGGGCCTGGACCTGGTGGTGGAGGGCGTCGCGGAGCGGGTCACGGACCCCGGCAAGCTCAAGCGGCTGGCCGATGCCTGGGAGGCCAAGTACACCAGCGAGTGGCACTTCGAGATCGCCGACGAGGGGTTCGTGAACTCCGCCGGCGGGGTGGCCCTGGTCTTCGAGGTGGCGCCGGCCAAGGTGCTGGGCTTCCGCAAGGGCGACTACGCGCAGACGCGCTGGCGGTTCTGAGCCGCTCAGGCGCCCGTGATGAGGCGCCTTTCCAGGGCGATGACGCGCTCGATGCTCCGCAGGTCGTAGTTGCTCAGGATGACCGCCGTCCAGTCGAGGTCGAGGTAGATCGACCAGCTCGTCGAGATGCCGCCCGCGCCGCCGCCGTGGGTGATGATCCGCTGGTTGTCGTAGATGGGGGCGACGGGCCCGTACGCCTGGAGCCCGCGGGAGGGGTGCTCGCCCGGGCCGCGCCGGAGGACGCGAGCAGGCCGCCGGCGGCCAGCGGAACGGCGCCGGCCAGCCCGAGTGCCGCCCGGCGCGACGGCTGACGGCCGGATGAGGATTGCTGCGGGGCCACAGGACCCCTTTCGCCGGTGACGATCTGACGTGTGAGATGCAATCGCGTTCGCCGTTTCCCCGGCGTTTCCGGATCCTCCGGAGATCCGAAACGTAATTTGCGCAAACTATATTGCGCAAATTTTCTTTTCTATCTACTCTGCTGTCATGGCCCCCACCGAGAAGACCCATCGCGTCAAGGACCTCGACACGCTCAAGGCCCTGGGTCACCCGCTGCGCATCCAGCTCTACCGCGCGCTCCACGTCGCCGGCACGGCGACCGCCTCGCAGCTCGCCGAGCAGGTGGACGAGGCGGTGTCGCTGGTCAGCTACCACCTGCGCAAGCTGGCCGCGCACGGGATCATCGAGGAGGCCGAGGGCCGCGGCGGGGACGCCAGAGAGCGCTGGTGGCGGCCGACCGCCACCGGCATCGCCACCAGGGAAGAGGACTTCAGCGACGGCCCCGAGCGCGCCGCCGTCCACACCGCGGTCTCGCGCGTGTTCGCCCGCCAGCGCGGCGAGCTGTACCAGAGCTATCTCGACACGAAGTCCGCCTGGAGCGACGACTGGCGCCACGCGGCCTTCAGCTCCGAGCACTGGCTGGCGCTCACGGCCGCCGAACTGGACGAGATGGGGGAGGAGCTCAACGCGCTGGTCCGGAGCTGGCGGCGGCGCGGCGAGGCGGCGCGGGAGGCGGGCGACACGGAGGGCCGGGAGAACGTGGCCGTGCACACGTACGGCTTCCCGTTCCGTACCTGACGGCCCTGATCGGGAGGAGAGAGCCGATGAATCCGGACTTATACCTGTACGTCGAGCGGGTCCGGGCCCGCGAGCTGCGAGCCGACGCCGAACGCCACCGCCTCACCCGGACCGCCGCCGCCCCGGGCCCGGCGGTCCGGGCCTGGGAGGCGCGGCTGGGCTGGGCGCTGGTGGCGGTGGGCCTGCGGCTCGTGCAGCGCCGGGCCGTCGACTACTGAGCGAGCCCGAGCTGGTGGCCCATGGCCACCGTGTCCCTGATGGCCCAGTGCTCCACGATCCGGCCGTCCCGTACGCGGATCAGGTCCATCCCGCGCACCTCGTAGCGCCGGCCCGAGGCGGTGTGGGTGCCCCGGCTGAGGTAGACGTTGGCCGACAGGTCGCCGTCGTGCACGTTCTGCTCGACCTCGACCGAGACGTCGTGGAAGCCCGTCTCCCCGGAGGCCGTCCGCTCCCACTTCTCCCGCCACGCCGCCAGTCCGTGGTGGTCGCCGTCGGTGCCGCCCCGATGGTCGATCACGTCGGGGTCGATGAGGGCGAGTGCCTCGTCCATCCGCCCGGCCAGCGCCTCCGGGTAGAGCTCCAGGATCCGCTGATGCACCTCCGCAGCCGTCATGGCGACCTCCTTCCAGCTAAGTGGGGAACTCCCCGTTTATGGTTCTCGGCTACAGTAACCGGGGACTTCCCCACTTAGCAAGGAGTCAGATGGGATCGTCTCGCCCGCTGCGGGCGGATGCGCAGCGCAATCGCGACCTGCTGCTGGCCGCGGCGGCCCGGGTGTTCGCCGAACGCGGCACCGACGCGCCGCTGGACGAGGTCGCCCGCCGCGCCGGAGTCGGGAACGCCACCATGTACCGGCATTTCCCCACCCGCTCCGACCTGCTCGTCGCCGTCTACGCCGACGAGGTGGCCCAGCTCTGCGCCGGCGCGGAGGAGCTGCGGGCGGCCGGCTCGCCGCGGGAGGCGCTGCACGAGTGGCTGCGGCGGTTCATGGACCACCTCACCACCAAGCGCGACCTGGCCCTGGCCGCCTCCCACGAGACGGCCCGGCACGCCGAGTGGCATCGATCGATGCTCGGCGCCGCCTCAGGGCTGCTGGAGGAGGCCCAACGAGCCGGTGACGTACGCGCGGACCTGGACGTACGCGACCTGCTCACACTCGTCAGGGGCATCACCCTGGCCGCCGCGGACCGGGCCCAGGCCGAGCGCCTGCTGTCCCTGGTGAACTGGCGGGCCTGATCACGGCACGTCGCCCGCCCGGTCCACGATGCCCGACCCGAGCACCGACATCCCCACGACCTCGCCGTCGTTCACCACCTTCACTCCCATGTAGTGGTAGTCCTCCGGATCGAGGACGTAGTACGCCTTGACACCGTCCCCGGCGTCGAACGCCACCCCGACGCCCCGGCGCCCGTCCAGGTCGGTGGTGCCCGGCTCGACCGACACGTGCGGGATCCTGGCCAGCGCCCGTCACCGAGGCCGCGGTCGTACGTGTCCAGGCGCTGCAGGGCCACGGCGAACGTCTCGGCGACGATGTCGTCGGCCGGTTCCACGCCCAGCCGCCGCACGACGTAATGCTTGAGCTCGGGAGCGTGGTCGACGAACAAGGTGGCGAACCGCTCGGGCTCGTGCCGGGGCACCGCGTCCACCGCGCCACCGCCGCCCGCCCGGCTCTCGTGTCGCATGTCTTGCCTCTCGGGTGTCTCTGGTCATGACACGAGTAATTGCCACGAACAGGGACGGCGGTTCCAAAAACGATCAGCCCACCCGGTAACCGGGTGGGCTGACGGTGCGGGAGGGGGACTAAACGCCCAGGGCCGAGGGCAGGCTCAGCTCCTGCAGGAACAGCGCCTCGGTGGTCGCCACCCTGCGCAGCTCCTCCAGGTCCACCCGCTCGTTCGGCGCGTGGATGGCCGCCTCCTCGTCCTCCGCCCCGAACAGCAGGATCTCCGCCGCCGGGTACTGCTTCAGCAGCGTGTTGACGAGGGGGATCGAGCCCCCGGCGCCGACGTCGCGCGGCGGGCGGCCGAAGGCGCGCTCCATGGCGCGGTTCAGGGCCGCGCGGGCCTTGCCGCCCGAGTCGGCCTGGAAGCCCGACCCGACCGTGAAGTCCCCGAACGACACCTGCACGTTCCACGGCGTCACCTGGCGCAGGAACTCCACGACCGCGTTCACCGTCGTCTTCGGGTCGCCGGCCGGAGGCACGCGCACCGTCACCCGGGCCCGCGCCGCCGGCTGGACGGCGTTGACCGCGCCCGACACCGTCGGCACGTCCAGCCCCGTGACCGTGATTGCGTACGAGGACCACAGCCGGTCCGCCAGCGAGCCCGAGCCCACCAGAGACACCCCGTCCAGCACCCCGGCCGTCTTCCTGAACTCCTCCTCCGACGGCCCGTGCCCGAGGAACGAACCCCGGGGCAGCCCCGGCACGCGGATGTCGCCGTTGTCGTCGTGCAGCGAGGTCAGCATGCGCATGAGCGCGGCCAGCGCGTCGGGGGCCGCCCCGCCGAACGAGCCGCTGTGCAGGGCCTCCCGCAGCGTACGGACCTCGATCGTGAAGGCGGCCATCCCGCGCAGCGAGGTCGTGACCGCTGGGTCGCCCACGCGCGGGTTGCCGGTGTCGGCCACCACGATGGCGTCGGCCCGCAGCAGGTCGGGGTTGCGCTCGACGAACGCCTCCAGCCGGTCGCCCGCGTATTCCTCCTGGCCCTCGATGATGACCTTGATGCCCACCGGGAACCGGCCCTGGAAGGCGCGCAGGGCGGTGACGTGCGAGATGACGCCCGACTTGTCGTCCGCGCAGCCCCGCCCGTACAGGCGGCCGTCGATCAGGGTCGGCTCGAACGGCGGCGTCCGCCACGTGGCCGGGTCGCCCGCCGGCTGTACGTCGTAGTGCGCGTAGAGCAGGACCGTGGGCATGCCGGGAGGCGCGGGCGCCTCGCCGTAGACGGCGGGGAAGCTGCCCTCGACGGCAACCTGCTGCACGCGCGGCAGTCCGGTGGAGCGCAGGAGCTCCTCCGTCATGGCGGCGGCGGCGAACACGGGCTCTTCCGGGTGCCCGGGGAAGGCCACGGAGGGAATGGCGGCGAGCCGCTTGAGCTCCTCGATGGCCTGTGGCATCGCGGCGGAGACAGCGCTCTCGATCTGTTCAGGAGTCACGGGACGGTCCCCCGGGGGTTGTTCTAACGGTTAACAACAATTCATAGCGGTTGACAGCAGTTTGCTCTCATTGGATCACAACAGCCCCCACGCTGCGGGAACGGGGCGGGCACAGCCTTGACCCGCGCGCTAATCTACTGCGGATTTCGTTGTTGTTACATACCGGTTCTGCGGATCTCGATTTTCTTGCATAGTGCTGCGACCGATTCGCTTGGCAAACCGCAGGTGAGCATGCAGACTGTGGGGAGTTCAGACACGAGGGAAGATAACCATGACGCAGCCGGAACACGACGTCCTGAAGGCCGCGCAGGACAACCTGTGGTTGCACTTCACCAGGCACAGTGCCTACGAACAGTCCGAGATCCCGACCATCGTGCGCGGTGAGGGATCGTACGTCTACGACATCCACGGCAAGCGCTACCTCGACGGCCTGGCCGGGCTGTTCGTGGTCCAGGTGGGCCACGGTCGCCAGGAGCTGGCCGAGGCCGCCGCCAAGCAGGCCCAGGAGCTGGCGTTCTTCCCGCTGTGGTCCTACGCCCACCCCAAGGCGGCCGAGCTGGCCCAGCGACTGGCCTCCCACACTCCCGGCGAGCTGAACCGCGTCTTCTTCACCACGGGCGGCGGCGAGGCGGTCGAGACCGCCTGGAAGCTGGCCAAGCAGTACTACAAGCTCGTCGGCAAGCCGCTCAAGCACAAGGTCATCAGCCGCCAGATCGCCTATCACGGCACCCCGCAGGGCGCGCTGTCGATCACCGGCATCCCGGCGTTCAAGCAGATGTTCGAGCCCCTCGTGCCGGGCTCGGTCCGCGTGCCCAACACCAACCACTACCGCGCCGACGAGATCACCGGTGTCCCGGGCATGACGCCCGAGCAGTACGGCATCTGGGCCGCCGACCGGGTGGCCCGCGCCATCGAGATGGAGGGCCCCGACACGGTGGCCGCCGTCTTCGCCGAGCCCGTCCAGAACGCCGGCGGTTGCTTCCCGCCGCCTCCCGGCTACTTCCAGCGCCTGCGCGAGATCTGCGACGAGTACGACGTGCTGCTCGTCTCCGACGAGGTCATCTGCGCCTTCGGCCGGCTGGGCACCATGTTCGGCGGCCAGAAGTTCGACTACGTGCCTGACATCATCACCTGCGCCAAGGGCATGACCAGCGGCTACTCGCCCATCGGCGCCATGATCGCGCACGAGCGGCTGTTCGAGCCGTTCAAGGACGGCGACACCATGTTCGCCCACGGCTACACCTTCGGCGGGCACCCGGTCTCCGCGGCCGTGGCCCTGGCCAACCTCGACATCTTCGAGCGCGAGGACCTGCTCGGCCACGTGACGAAGAACGAGCCCCTGTTCAAGCAGACCCTCGACGACCTGCGCGACCTGCCGATCGTCGGCGACGTGCGCGGCTCCGGCTACTTCTGGGGCATCGAGCTGGTCAAGGACAAGGCCACGAAGGAGACGTTCGACGCGGCCGAGTCCGAGCGGCTGCTGCGCGGCTTCCTGTCGAAGGCGCTGTTCGACGCCGGCCTCTACTGCCGCGCCGACGACCGCGGCGACCCCGTCATCCAGCTCGCTCCGCCGCTCATCGCCGGCCAGAAGGAGTTCGACGAGATCGGGTCGATCCTCCGCGGCGTGCTCACCGAGGCGTGGGCGCGCCTCTAGGCCCCGCCTGAGAACCACCCCTCAATCCGGTACGACGAAGTGCCGGTTCCCGAAAGGATCCACCGCAATGAAGATCGGCGTCCCAGCCGAGGTCAAAAACCACGAATATCGCGTCGCCGCCACCCCGGCGGGCGTGCACGAGCTGGTGCGCAACGGGCACGACGTCACCGTACAGCGGGGCGCGGGCCTGGGCTCGCAGATCACGGACGAGGAGTACCTCGCGGCGGGCGCGAAGATCATCGATAGCGCCGACGCCGTGTGGGCCGAGGCGGACATGGTGCTCAAGGTGAAGGAGCCGATCGCCGAGGAGTACCACCGGCTGCGCGAGGGGCTGGTGCTGTTCACGTACCTGCACCTGGCCGCCTCCCGCCCCTGCACCGACGCCCTGCTCGGCGCCCGGACCACGGGCATCGCGTACGAGACCGTGCAGGTGGGCAACGCCCTGCCGCTGCTCGCCCCGATGTCGGAGGTCGCGGGCCGGCTGGCGCCGCAGGTGGGCGCGTACAACCTGATGCGCTTCAACGGCGGCCGGGGCGTCCTGCCGGGCGGCGTGCCCGGCGTGGCCCCGGCGAAGGTGGTCGTGATCGGCGGCGGCGTCTCCGGGCTGAACGCCGCCCAGATCGCCGTCGGCATGGGTGCCGAGGTCACCGTCCTCGACACCAACATCGACCGGCTGCGCTTCATCGACGCCATCTACCAGGGCCGGCTCAAGACGCTGGTCTCCACGCGGTACGCGATCGAGCAGGAGGTCCTGCAGGCCGACCTGGTCATCGGCGCGGTGCTGATCCCCGGCGCCAAGGCCCCGACGCTGGTCTCCAACGACCTGGTCGCGCGCATGAAGCCGGGCTCGGTGCTCGTCGACATCGCCATCGACCAGGGTGGCTGCTTCGAGGACTCGCGTCCGACCACGCACGCGGAGCCGACGTACAAGGTGCACGAGTCGGTCTTCTACTGCGTGGCCAACATGCCGGGCTCCGTGGCCAACACCTCCACGTACGCCCTGACCAACGCGACCCTCCCGTACGCGGTCAAGCTGGCCAACCTGGGCTGGCGCGAGGCCCTGAAGGTCGACGCCGGCCTGGCGGCCGGGCTCAACACGCACGACGGCCTGCTCACCAACGAGCCGGTCGCCGAGGCGCTCGGCCTGGCCTACACCCCGGTCGCCGAGCTCGTCTGATTGTCGGCGGTGGAGGGTACGGTGGCGCCACCGTACCCTCCACCATCCTTGAGAGGCAGCGATGGCGCTCAGCATCAGTCAGGTCACCATCTACGTCGCGGACCAGCAGCGGGCGGTCGACTTCTGGTCGGGCAAGGTGGGCTTCGAGGTCACCCGCGACATGCCGTACGGCGATGACCGCTGGATCGAGGTGCAGCCGCCCGGCGGCGGCACCCGCCTGGTGATCAGCAAGGCCGATCCCGACGGGCCGGCGCTGGTCAAGGACATGCCCAACTACGTTCTGTTCCAGGCCGACGACATCGTCAAGACGCACCGGGAGCTGGCGGGGCGCGGCGTGGTGTTCACCCAGGAGCCCACGCGACAGCCGTGGGGCTGGTCGGCCGTGTTCACCGACGACGACGGCAACCTGTTCCATCTGGGCCAGAGCTAGCGCACGCCCAGGCGCCGCCGCAGGTCGCGGGCGGTGGCCAGCACGTGCTCGAGCTCGTTCGGGCTCGGCCACGGCGCGCTGCCGGGGCGCACCAGCGTGCCGCGCACCGACGCCAGGTGCTCGACCGCGCTCATGTGCACCCCGCTCCGCGCCGCCAGCCACGCGAACACGTCGGAGTGGTTGTGCAGCGGCCTGGTCACCAGGTCCCACGTGCCCAGCACCTCGGCCAGGTCGGCCACCGCCAGCGGGACACCGCCCCGGCGCGCGATGGCCGCCGCGGCCAGCTCGGCCCTGGCGGTCAGTTCGGGCTCGGCGTGCCGGCCCCAGGCGGGCGGCGGCGGATCCGCCAGCCACTCCTGCGCCTCCCCGTGCTCCCCGGCCACCGACAGCAGCCCGCCCAGCTCGACCGCGGCCCCGTGGTGCCCGGCCTCGGCCGCCTGCCGGAACCAGTGCTGCCCGCCCGCCAGGTCGCCGAACTCGGCGATGAGCAGCAGGCCGTAGTTGAAGGCCGCCTCGGCGTCCCCGCCGGCCGCCGCCCGGCCGAACCAGTGGCTGGCCGCCGCCGTGTCGCCGAGCTCCACGCAGACGAAGCCGGCCATCCGCTGGTCCTCCGCCCGCCCGGCGGCGGCCGCCTGCTCGTACCAGCCCCGCGCCGTACGCAGGTCGCCCCGGGACAGCGCGACCCCGCCCAGCCGCGAGGCCGCGCCGGGATGCTCGCTGCGCGCGGCCAGCCGGTAGTAGGCCTCGGCGCCCTCGGGGTCGCGGCTGGCGTGCAGGTAGAGGCCCATGCAGTACGCCGACTCGGCGTGGCCGCCCCTGGCCGCGCACTCCCACCAGTGCACGGTCTCCTCCTCCTCGCCCGCCGCGTAGGCCAGGAAGCCCAGGTCGTGGGCGGAGGCCGCGTCACCGTCCGTGGCCGCCCGGCGGTGCCACTCGCGCGCCGTGCCCGGCTCGCCCGCGTCCTCGTACATCAGGGCCAGCCTGCGGGCGGCCGTCCTGGACCCGCCCGTGGCCCCGATCTCGAACCAGGCCCTGGCCGCCTCGGCGTCGCCGCGCTGCTCCAGCAGGAGCGTGGCCAAGTTCGTGGCCGCCTCGGCGTCGCCGGTGCCGGCGGCGGCTTCGTACCAGGTGACGGCCTCCTCCAGGCTGCCGTGTTTCTCGTGCCAGATGCCCAGGTTGTAGGCGCTGTCGACGTTGCCGCCCGCGGCCGCCAGCTCCCACCAGAGCTTGGCCGCCGCGCGGTCGCCGTGCTGGGCGTAGAGCTTGCCGAGCCGGTGCGCGGCCTGCGCGTCGCCCGCGTGCGCCGCGGCCAGCAGCTCGGGCTCGTCTCCCACGCGCGGCGCCGGTACGGCCGGCGCCGCCACCTCTCCTTGCCAGGCCATGGCGACAGACTGGCACGTGATCGCCCGATCGCGAACCGTAATCGCCGACAAGGCTCTACGAGAAGTCGATGAACCCGGTGTACATGCCCATTCCGCACGCGTACCGCAGCAGGCCGGGCGGTTGCGGCGGCAGCCGGACGGTGGCCGGCAGGGCGACGTCGCGCCCGGCGATCGAGACCGTGCCGGCGCAGCCCCGGTCCGCCAGCTTGAAGACCACCTCGACGGGCACCCCGGCCCGCGCCGACACCATGGCCGGCCGGTAGCCCTCCCGCGTCGCCCACACGGTGACCGACCGCGCGGGCGGGCCGGCCGCCTCGGGAGCGGCGGTGGAGACCCAGCCGCCCAGGTTGATCCCGGCCACGGCGGTCCAGAGCCCGGCGGCGATCGCGACGACCCCGGCCACCCGGGCCAGCCTGGTCCGGGAGATGCGCCGCAGGAGGTATCCGAGCAGCGCGAACGCCGGCGCGGTGCCGACGACGAACCCCGCCATGGCCGCCGCCCCCGCCGCCGGGGAGCCGCTGGAGATGGCGAGCATCTCGATGCCGAGCGTCACCCCGCAGGGCACCAGGATCGTGGCCGCGCCCAGCAGGGGGGCCTTGTACCGGGACGGAGCCGCCGGCTCCGCGGGCGCGCAGCCGGCGCGCCCGCGCCGCATGAGCCTGATGGCGAAGACGATGACCGTGAGCCCGGCCGCGACGAGCAGCACCGCCCGCGCCTGCGGCGGCAGGGCGACGGCCGAGCCGAGCAGCCCGAGCAGCGCCCCCACAGCGGTGTACGACACCAGCCGCCCCGCCAGGAACCAGCCCACCAGCGCGGGATCACGCCCGCGGGAGCCGTCGACGAGGCCCATCAGTAGCCCGCCCTGCGCCGCCGTGCAGGTGGCGGTGCCCGCGACCAGGCCCGCGGCGAGCCCGCCGGCCAGCAGGGTGAGGGTCTGCCCGCTCAGCGGACGAGCGCCAGGTCGGCCGGAGACCCGCTCCTGGCGGCCGCCACGATCGGGCCGAAGGGGTCGGGGGCGTCAGTGATGATCACCTGGCACTGGCCGCAGAGCTCGGCGATGGACCGCATGCTTGTCCCCACTCTCGACGAAGCCGTATCCGAAACGTAACGCGACTCCATGGATGCGGCCAGTGACACTTGTTACACCCTTAGTGATGTTTAGGAGGATCCGCCCCTGAGAACGGACATCCTTTCGAAGTATTCGTCGTCGGTCATCTCACCGCGTGCGTACCTCTCGGCCAGGATCTGCTCGGCGGACGCGGTCGGCGAGGCCGCCGGAGCGTTGGCCGCGGTGGCGTGCGCGCGGCGCGGGCCCCACCAGCCCTTCCGCCAGCCCGTGACGGCCACCGCGATGAGCGAGACCCAGAGCAGCCCCCAGATGACCGGGAAGATCGGCGAGAAGCCGCCGGCGCCGCCCCAGTGCGGCGCCCATTGGGCGATGGTGTTCATGTTCTCCTCCTTGGTTCGTACCTCCAGGGTCCGCCGGCGGAGGACATGACGAATCGGATGTGGGGCTCTGTTCGCGCTCCGCCCCGGGGAGTGCTCGGGCGGGCGGGCCGTACGACGGCTGGGGTAGCGCCCCGGCGCGTCTCGTCGTCCTCAGGGCGGGGGCCGGTCAGGCCAGGCAGAACTCGTTGCCCTCGGGGTCGGCCAGCACGACCCAGTCGTCGTGCGTGGTCAGCAGCTTGGCGCCGAGCCCGATCAGCCGGTCGATCTCGCTGTCGAGGTCGTCGGCGCGCAGGTCGAGGTGGAGCCGGTTCTTGACGATCTTGCGCTCGGGCACCCGCTGGAACCACAGCCGCGGCGATCCGCCGTCGACCAGCACGGTCGGATCGTCCTCCGGGTCGAGGACCCCTTCCTCGCGCAGCCGCGCGAGCTCGGTCTCGTCATAGGGCGCCACGGCGTAGCCGTCGAGCACCGCCGCCCAGAAGCGGGCCAGCGAGGCCGGGTGCCGGCAGTCCACCACCACGTCATGCAGCCTGGCCATCGGGCCTCCTCGCCTCGACGTGCCTCTCCCGGATCGGATCCTCGTACGCGCGCGGCATTCTTCGACCTTTTCAGCGGCCGGGCCCGGCATTCAACCAAATTTGGTCATACGATCCGGCTGCGTACGGTCGTACGGTCGATGCCGAGCTGGTCGATGACCTGCGCGGCCGGGTCGGGCCGGGCCTGCGCCAGCAGGCCGAGCGCCAGGTGCCGGGGCGTCTCCGCGTCCCTGGTCCGCATCGTCGTGGCCTTGATGGCCTGGTTGAGCACGGCACGCGCGCTGGAGGTGAGCGCGGTGCCGGGGACGGCCGGGTGCTTGCGCGGCGTCTTGGGCGCGTCGCCGACCTCCAGGCCCAGCATGCGCAGCGCCGCCCGGTCGAGCTCGTCCAGCGCCGCGCGGGCGGAGGCCACGTCGGTGCCCAGCGCCCGCGCGGACTCCTCGTGGTGGAGGAGGCCGAGCAGCAGGTGCTCGGTGCCCATCCGCCGGTCGCCGCGCAGCCGGGCCTCCTCGAACGCGGCCTTGATGATCACCGTGACCGGGCTCTTCTGCCTGCCGAACATCGTCAGCACCTCACTTCCCGTATTTGGCGTGCACCGACTGCCGTGACATGCCGAGCGCGTCGCCGATCTGCTCCCAGGTCCATCCCTGCTCCCTGGCCAGCGCCACGGACACCGCCTCGACCTGCTCGGCCAGCCGGTGCAGGGCGCCGACCGCCCGCAGGCCCGTCGCCGGGTCGTTGGCCCGGATCCGCTCGGACAGCTCTGTAACGTCCACGTTGTCAGGCTAGCTTGACAGGTGCGAATTTGTCAATCTAGCCTGACAGGCATGGAGGATGTGCTGATCGTAGGGGCCGGACCCGTGGGGCTGATGCTCGCGTGCGAGCTGAGCCTGGCCGGAGTCCGCCCGATCGTGCTGGAGAAGAGGGCCGAGCCGAGCGAGCTGCCCAAGGCCAACGGGCTGGGCGGGCAGGTCGTCGAGCTGCTCGACCACAGAGGGCTGCTGGAGCGGTTCAGCGAGGGCAGCCCGTTCGCGGGGCGGGCGCCGGGGTTCCCGTTCGGGTCGGTGCCGCTGCGCTTCGACGGGATCGACGACAGTCCGCTGCGGCTGCTGCTGATCCAGCAGCCGAGGCTGGAGCGGCTGCTGGCCGAGCGGGCACGGGAGCTCGGGGTCGAAGTCAGGCGGGGGTGCGAGGTGCTGTCGCTCTCCCAGGACGAGGAAGGGGTGACGCTCGACGTCGCGGACGGCGGCGGTCGCGCGCCGCTCCGGGCCCGGTACGCGGTCGGCTGCGACGGCGCGCGCAGCCTCGTACGCGAGGGGGCCGGGATCGCCTTCCTCGGCACCACCGACGAGGAGGGGCTGCTGATCGGTCACTTCAAGGCCGACATGAAGGTGTTCGAGTCCCTGGAGGGGGACGGGCTCCAGCCGGGCTGGAACCGCGGGCCGGGCGGTCGCGTGCTGCTCACCTCGCTCCACGACGGCGTGCTCGTCGCCGGCGTGCGGGAGCGGGGCGACCTCGCGGACGGCCCCGTGACGCTGGAGGACTTCCGGGCCGCCGTCCGCCGCGTGCTGGGCATGGACGTGCCGCTCGGCGAGCCGATCTGGCTGTCGAGCACGGTCGCGCAGGCCAGGCTCGCCGAGCGGTACCGGGCCGGGCGGGTGTTCCTCGCGGGCGACGCCGCCCACCTGTTCCCGGCGGGCGGGTCGGCGCTCAACGTGGGCATGACGGACGCGGCCAACCTCGGCTGGAAGCTGGCCGCCAGGCTGCGCGGGCGGGTGCCGGACGCGCTGCTCGACACGTACGAGGCCGAGCGCCGGCCGGTCGCCGAGCGCACGCTCATGCAGACCCGGGCGCAGGCGGCGATCGACCGGGTCGAGGGCGAGGACGGCGTGGCGCTGCGGGCGCTGCTCGCCGAGGTGTTCGCCTTCGACCAGCCGGCCCGCCACCTGGCCGCACTGCTGACCGACTCCGGCCTGCGGTACGGACCCACCGGTGGCGCCGCCCCCGAGCCCGGGGATGCCGGGCACCCGGAGGCCGCTGCTGAAGGCGCCGCGCATCCGCTGGTCGGCCGGTTCCTGCCGGACCTGGCGCTGGCCGGCGGGGGACGGGCGGCCGAGCTGATGCACGCGGCCCGGCCCGTGCTGCTCGACCTGGGCGGCGGGGCCGAGCTGGACGACGACTGGATCGACGTGGTCAGGGCCCGCTGCGACGACCCGCCCGCCGACACGCTGCTGATCCGCCCGGACGGCTACGTGGCCTGGGCGGGCGCCGAGGGGCTGGCGGAGGCGGCCGAGGAGTGGTTCGGCCTCGCCACCGCCCACCAGAGGTGACCCCGCGGCCGGGCGACGGGTCAGAGCCAGCCCGGCTTGACCAGGCCCGACTCGTAGGCGATCACGACGAGCTGGGCGCGGTCGCGGGCGTGCAGCTTCATCATGGCCCGGCTCACGTGCGTCTTCGCCGTCGCCGGTGACATGAACAGCTTGGCCGCGATCTCGTCGTTCGTCATCCCGGTCCCGACCAGGGCGAGCACCTCGCGTTCGCGCTCGGTGAGCTGGTCGAGGCCGTCGGCGGCGACGGGCTCCTTGGCGCGGGAGGCGTACTCGGCGATCAGGCGGCGGGTCACGCTGGGGGACAGCAGCGCCTCGCCGGCCGCCACCACCCGCACCGCCTGGATCAGCTCGGCCGGCTCGGTGTCCTTGACCAGGAAGCCGCTGGCGCCGCCGCGCAGCGCCTCGAAGACGTACTCGTCCAGCTCGAACGTCGTCAGGATGATGATGTGCGGCCCCGGCGGCATCTGGCGGGTGGCGGTCAGGCCGTCGGTGCCCGGCATGCGGATGTCCATGAGCACGACGTCCGGCTGGTGCTCGCCCGCCAGCCGGACGGCCTGCGCGCCGTCGGACGCCTCGGCCACCACGGTCATGTCCGGCTGGGCGTCGAGCAGCGCCTTGAAGCCCGCGCGGACCAGCGCCTGGTCGTCGGCCAGCAGAACCTTGATCATGATGTCTCCTCGGGTAGGGGCAGCCGGGCCTCGACCTGGAAACCGGCGCCCGACGGACCGGCCACCAGCGTGCCGCCAAGCGCGGAGGCCCGCTCGCGCATGCCGGGGATCCCGTTGCCGCTGCCCGACTCGGCCAGCACGGCGGCGGTGGTGGCGCCCGTGTCGGACACCCGGACGACCAGCTCCTTCTCGCCGTACTCCAGGCGCACGTTCACCTCGGCCCCCGGCGCGTACCGGGCGGCGTTCGTGAGCGACTCCTGCACGATCCGGTACGCCGCCCGCTCCACCTGGGACGGCAGCGGCCGCGAGCCGATGCGCTTGAGCGCCACCTTCATCCCCGAGCGCTCGACCAGCTCGTCGAGGCGGTCGAGCCCGGCGGTCGGGGAGCGTGGCGCGCCCTCGCGCAGCACGTTCAGCACCGAGCGCATCTCGCCGAGCACCTCCTTGGAGGCCGTCTTGATCGTGGCCAGGGCGGTCCTGGCCTGCTCGGGGTTGGCGTCGATGAGGTGCAGCGCGGTGGACGCCTGCACGTGGATGAGCGAGATGTTGTGCGCGAGCACGTCGTGCAGCTCCTGCGCCATGGTCAGGCGCTCCTCGCTGGCCTGCCGCCGGGCCTCCTCCTCGGCGATCCGGTCCCGTTCGGCCCGGCGCTCCTTGACGACCTTGACCAGCTCGGCCACGACCATGAGCAGCATGATGGAGGTGAAGATCCATACGCTGTGGAAGAGGTCGCGGTTGCCGACCAGCCAGGCGTAGGTCACGAACGACAGCAGCGTCATCGCGGCCATGAGCCAGGCCATCAGCCTCCTGCCGCGCACCACCAGCAGGAACAGCAGGACACCCGGGCTGAGGAAGCTGGGGCCGTAGGCGTACCCGCCGACCAGGAAGAGATCGCAGGCGGCCAGCCCGGCGGCGGTCGTGAGCAGCGGGAAGCGGCGGTGCGCGAGGATCGCCAGCGGCCCGACCAGCAGCAGCAGGTACGCGTAGGGGTCCATCGGCTCCCTCGCGAACCGCTGCCCCCAGGAGGCGCCCCTGCCGATCACCAGCTGGCCGACCGCCACGATGAGGGCCAGATAGGGGTCGAAGCCGTACTTCCTGCGCACGCCCCCACGCTAGATCACCCCTCTGACCAGCGCATCACCCCAGCGTGTGAGGGGGCCCTACCACGACGGGCGTACGTAGGCCATCGTGGACACCATGCGCCGTGTGATCATTCCCGCAGCAGCAGTCCTCGTCGCGCTCGTGCCGGCCCCGGCCGCGCTGGCGGAGCGCCAGCAGAAAGTCCCCGTGGCCGAGGGGTACGGGGGCGCCGTCGCCACCGTGGACCTCGATGCCAGCAAGGCAGCCATCTCCGTGCTCAGGAAGGGCGGCAACGCCATGGACGCCGCGGTCGCCGCTGGTGCGGTGCTCGGCGTCACGGAGCCGTACTCGTCGGGCCTGGCCGGCGGCGGCTTCATGGTCTATTACGACGCCAGGCAGCGCAAGGTGTTCACGATCGACGGCCGGGAGACCGCGCCGCAGGCCATGACCGCCACCAGCCTCGAAGGCATCCCGTTCGAGGAGGGCGTCACCAGCGGCCTGTCGGCGGGAGTGCCGGGCACGGTCGCGAACTGGGACCTGGCCCTGCGCAGATTCGGCACGATCCCCCTCAAACAGGCCCTCCAACCGGCGATCGAGGTGGCCTCCAAGGGCTTCGTGGTGGACCAGACCTTCCACGACCAGACCGCCGCGAACGCCGCCCGCTTCAAGGACATCGCCTCCACGGCCAAGCTCTACCTCCCGAACGGCGCCCCGCCGCCCGTCGGCTCGGTCTTCAGGAACCCGGAGCTCGCCGACACCTACCGCGAACTGGGCAAGCGCGGCCCCTCCTGGCTGTACGGCGGGCAGCTCGGCAAGGAGATCGTGGCCACGGTCAAGCGGCCCCCGGTCACCCCCGGCAGCACCCGCAACGTCCGGCCGGGCCTGATGGAGCTGTCCGACCTGCGCGCCTACCGCGCGATCATGCGCGAGCCCACCAAGATCTCCTACAAGGGCATCGACGTGTACGGCATGGCCCCGCCCTCCTCCGGCGGCTCGACGGTCGGGGAGGCGCTCAACATCCTGGAGGCCCTGCCGCAGGTGGGCCTGCACGAATACCTGGAGGCGTCCAGGCTGGCCTTCGCCGACCGCGGCAAGTACGTCGGCGACATCCCCGGCGTGCCGCTGGCGGAGCTGCTGTCCGACGGCTTCGCCAAGGAGCGCTCCTGCCTGGTGGGCGACAGGGCCATGGCCCACCCGGCCGCGCCCGGCAGCCCGGACGGCGCGTACGAGCCCTGCGCCCCGCCCACCGGCGGCGCCACCCCGGTCGCGGCCGAGGGACCGGAGACCACGCACCTCGTCGTGGCCGACCGCTGGGGCAACGTGCTCGCCTACAACCTGACCATCGAGTCCACCGGCGGCAACGGCATCGTGGTGCCGGGCCGCGGCGTGCTGCTCAACAACGAGCTGACCGACTTCACCTTCGGCCCGGCCCCCGGCGACCCGAACCTGCCCGGCCCCGGCAAGCGGCCGCGCTCGTCGATGTCGCCGACGCTGGTGTTCGACGACGGCCGGCCGGTGCTGGCGGTGGGCTCGCCCGGCGGCTCCACGATCATCACGACCGTGCTGCAGATCCTGATCAACCGGTACGACTTCGGGATGAGCCTGCCCGACGCGCTCGCCGCGCCGCGCGCCACCCAGCGCAACACGGCGCAGACGCAGGCCGAGCCGGCGTTCCTGGCCCGCTACCAGGCCGAGCTGGAGGCCAAGGGGCACAGCTTCGCGCCCAACCCGGAGATCGGCGCCGCGACGGCGCTGGAGTTCCTCGGCCGGGGCCGGATCCAGGCCGCCGCCGAGCCGGTCCGCCGCGGCGGCGGCAGCGCGCTGGTGGTCTCGCCTAATAGATGAGTTCGTAGGCGCCGGGCTGCACCTTCCTCGTACGCGCCCAGTACTCGAAGGTGAAGCCCGGCCAGATCGTCCGGTTCACTCCGTTCTCGTCCAGATACCAGGACCGGCAGCCGCCCGCGTTCCAGACCAGCGGGTCGAGCCGCTCGCGCAGCCGGTCGTTGAACGCCCGCTGCGCCCCCGGCGTGACGTCCACGGCCCTGGCCTGGGTGCGGGAGAGCAGGCGCAGGCACTCGACGACGTAGCGGACCTGCGACTCGATCATGAAGACGACCGAGTTGTGCCCCAGGCCGGTGTTGGGGCCGAGGAGGAAGAACAGGTTGGGGAAACCGGAGGCGGTGATGCCGTAGTAGGCCTCCACGCCGTTCTTCCAGGCGTCCTGGATGCGCAGGCCGTCCCTGCCGGTGATCCGCTGGTCGGCCAGCGCGTCCACCACCTTGAAGCCGGTGCCGTAGACGATCGCGTCGGCCTCGTGCTCGACCCCGGCGGCGTCCACGAGCGAGCGCCGCCGGATCTCGCTGATCCCGTCGGTGACCAGAGTGACGTTGTCCCTGGTCAGAGCCGGATAGTAGTCGCTGGAGACGAGGATGCGCTTGCAGCCGATCAGGTAGTCGGGAGTGAGGGCGCGGCGCAGCCCGGGGTCGGGGACCTGGGCCCGCAGGTGGCGGAGGGCGAGCCGCTCGTGGACCCTCATCAGCCGGGGGTCCACGGCGAAGCCCAGGGCCCTGCTCTCCAGGGCCCAGTAGATGCCGCCGCGCAGGGTCCTGGCCGCGCCGGGCAGGTGCAGGAACCGGCGGGCGCCGGGGGAGAAGCCGAAGTCCGGCTTGGGGTGGATCCAGGGCGGCGTGCGCTGGAAGACGGTCAGGTGGCGGGCGGCGGGGGCGAGCTGGGGGACGAACTGGACGGCGGACGCGCCGGTGCCGACGACGGCGACGCGCTTGCCGGCCAGGTTCACGGAGTGGTCCCATGCGGCGGAGTGGAAGGCGGGGCCGGTGAAGGTCTCCCGTCCCGGGATATCCGGAAATTTTGGGATGTGGAGGGCGCCGATCGCGGAGACCACCGCCTTCGGGCGCAGGGTGTCGCCGTCCTCCGTGGTGACCGTCCAGTCGCGGGCGGCGTCGTCGTACTCCAGGGAGACGACGCGCCTGCCGTACCGGATGTGGGGGGTGACGCCGTATTTGGCGGCGCAGGCGCGCAGGTAGCCCTGGATCTCCTCCTGCGGCGAGAACATCCGCGACCAGTCCGGGTTCAGCTCGAACGAGTAGGAGTACATGTGCGAGGGCACGTCGCACGCGCAGCCGGGGTAGGTGTTGTCGCGCCAGGTGCCGCCCAGCTCGGCGGCCTTCTCCAGGATGACGAAGTCGTGGTAACCGGCTTGTTTGAGCTTGATGGCCATGCAGATCCCGGCGAACCCGGACCCGACGATCACTATCCCTGGCTCACCCACTGGTCCTCCCCGGGGGGTGTGCGCTTATTGGACGATTAATCTAATGTAGTGTCCGGCTCCCGATCGGGTCCAGAGTGACGCATCTCACGGAGGCGATGCCAGGGAACGACGAGAACCCGCCACGGCCTCCGCGGCGGGTGAACCTGTCGGCTGTTACCGGAGCAGCAGGAAGGCGGCGACGCCGATGATCACGATCACGGCGACGACCGCGATGATGGGGACGAGGGGCGACTTCTTGGGCTTGGCCGTGGCCTCCTGCTCGCGCGCGTTGGCGAACGCGCGGAAGGCCTGGGTGTTGCCCGCCGGGTCTATATGCTGGTCAGACATGGCCAGCAGCCTAGCGTGATCGCCTGCGAAGTTTGCGGCTTTTGGCGGGATCTAAGGCGATGGGCTGATTACGGGACCGCCCCATCGGGCGGATAGCTTTGAGGCATGCTGAGGACCCTGCTCTCTCCCCGCGTCATGGGGCTGCACCTGCTCACGATCGGGGTCCTCGTCGCGTTCATCATGCTCGGGCGCTGGCAGCTCGGCGTCTTCCAAGATTCGGGAAAGCCGCGCGCCTCCACTGATCCCGCGCCCGTCGCGGTCGCCTCGCTCGCCCAGGTGGGGGTCCAGATGAACGGCGAGGCGGTGGGCCGCCGGGTCACGGCGGAGGGGGTCTACGAAGCCGGCCGCCAGCTCCTGGTCGCCGACCGGCGGGCCGACGTCGACGCCCCCGGCGGCAACGTCTCGCGCGACCAGGGTTACTGGGTGCTCACGCCGCTCAAGCTCGACGACGGCACGCTCGTCCCCGTGGTGCGCGGCTGGGTCGCCGAGGCCGACGATCCCGCGGTGGCGGCCGTGCCGCAGGGCAGGGTCGCGCTGGCCGGGCGGCTGCGGCCGCAGCAGGGCACCGACAGCGTGCAGCGGCGCGCGGAGGGCCTGCCCGCCGGGCAGGTGCAGACGGTGTCCACGGGCGAGCTGGTCAACCTGTGGAGCGGGGAGCGGGTGCGCACCGGATATGTCGTGGCGCAGCCGGCCTCGGGCTCGCTGGCGCAGGTCAAGGTGGCGCCGCCGGTCGCCGGTGGCACGCTCACCTGGCGTAACCTGGCTTATGCCGCCAACTGGTGGATCTTCGCTGGATTCGCCGTTTTCATGTGGTTCCACTTCGTACGCGATGCCGTGCGGGCGGATCGGGACCGCGGCAAGTCGTCCCCTGAGATGGTTCTGGAAGGTTAACGGTGGAATCGGCTCTCAAGCCCTTCCGGGTGCTCGCGTACGTCGTCGGCGTCATGCTGCTCGTGCTCTGCGTGGGCATGGTGCTGCGCTACGGCTTCGGCGAGGCGGCCATGTCGAAGGTCATCGCCCCCATCCACGGCGGGCTCTACATGATCTACCTGATCGCGGTCATGAATCTGGGCATGAAGGCACGCTGGACGTGGCCGTACATGCTCGGTGTCATGCTCGGCGGCACGGTGCCCTTCCTCTCCTTCTACGTCGAGCGAAGGGTGACCCAGCGCGTGCAGACCGCGCTGGCCGCGGCGGAGGCCTGAGGCCCCCGCCGCCTGGCGGCCTGCCTCAGTGGCCGATGCCTCGCCTGCGGCTCCTCTTGAGCCGCTCGCGCTGAGACGGGTCGAGCATCAGGTAACCGACCACCGGAGCGGCGACCACGCCGAGGACGACCAGCAAGGTGACCCAACCGGGCAAGAAGATCAGCGAGAGCAGAACCGCGGCGCCTGCGCCGATGGCGTACTTCTGGACTGGCGACATCCTCAACTTCCTCCGAACGCGGAGCGCACGCCCCGCCTCTCCCACATTCTGCGTCCCCTGTCCAACGTGTGAACACACCGTTGTGGTTCCGCTCGCGATGTATCGCAATTGTTGTGCGGACCGTCAAGCCCGCTCGGCGACGATCGCGAGCAGGTCGCGACGGAGCTCGTCCAGTGTGGGACGTTCCACGGGATCGCCCGACAGGAGCCGGAACAGGACAGGAGCCAGCGCTCCCGCCCTGGTCAGCGGCGCGCCCGGCGCGGGCGGGCGGCCCTCGACGGCGGTGAAGAGCGTGGCCCCGAGCGACCACAGGTCGGCGGCCTGGGTCGGGGCGCCCTCGGGCGCGGTGTAGGCCGGGAGCGTTCCCGACCTCAGCAGCGGCGTGAGCCGGGCCCGCCCGGAGAAGTCGATGAGGACGTTGCCCGGTTGGATCCCGCCGTGGAACTCCCCCCACGCCGCGAGCCGGTCGATCACGGCCAGCCCGATCGCGGCCACCTCGGCGGGCGGCAGCGGGCCCGACGCCGCGACGACCGCGTCCAGCGGGCGGTCCACGGCCAGCCGGTCGAGCGTCTCGCGCACCACCTCCATCGGCGGCGGCCCCGCCGGATGCAGCATCGCCCTCAGCAGCGACCGGAACGGGTCGGCCCCTCTGGCCGGGACCTGGCCGGGCGGGCGGCCTTCGACCGCGAAGTGCAGCGTGGCGGCCAGCGACCACAGATCGGCGCTCGGCAACATGCTGAGGCTGGGGAACCCGAACCCGGTGAGCATCGCCCGGCCGGTCGTGGTGAGCAGCACGTTGCCGGGGTCGACCCGCCCGTGCACGATGCCCGCCTCGTGCGCGGCGGTCAGGGCCCCCAGGAGGCAGACGCCGATCCTGGCCGCCTGCGGGACGGGCAGCGGCCGGTGGGCGCGTACGGTCTGCTCCAGGGAGGCCCCGGAGACGAACTCCATGACCAGCCAGGGCACACCGTCCTCGACCAGCACGTCCAGCACCCGCACGACGTACGCGTGCCGCAGCCCGGTGGCCCGGCGCGCCTCGGACAGGGCCGCGTCGCGCAGCTCCGGGGGCACCCGCAGCTCCCTGACCGCGACGTCGCGGTGCTCCCTCTCGTCGAAGGCCAGGCGTACGGACCCCGTGCCCAGGGGGTTCAGCAGCCGGTAGCGACCGTTCAGCTTCCTGGTCTCACCCATTTCGAGGTGCACGATAGCGCCCGGACGGCGGCCGGGGCCATCACGCGGAGCCGCCTGCCGACCAGCTTTCGTGAGCCTCGTACACCTTGCGCCAGAGCTTGTCCTTCTCCGCGTCGCTCACGTCGTCGAGCGGCAGCAGGAAGATGTCCGCCAGCGCCGCGTAGTAGTCCCGCGACGTGCTCAAGGTCACCGACTGCGCGGTGCGCCCCCGGCGGGTCAGGCGGAGCCCTCGCAGGCTGTCCACCCCGTACGCGTCCCGCCGGTGCACCGCGGCCACGCGCACGAAACCCGAGGTCGCGGAGGTGGTCAGGTGGTGGTGCATGTCGGCGAACGCTGACATCTCCACCGGAGTCCGGACGAAGTCCATGCCGACGAACCCGCCGCTCTCCTCGTGGTCGAACCGCCAGCCGCCGGGCGCGGCCTCCGACGGGCGCAGGGCGTACTCGAAGGGGCCCTGCCGGTACGTGCCGGCGACCAGCGGCAGCGGCTCGTGCAGCGCGTCGCCGAGCCCGACGTCGACCAGCCACTCGCCGCCCGGATTGTCGTCGGAGGGCAGGCCGCGCGCGGTGAGCACGAGGTGGTTCCCGGAGACGCCGGCCTCCCCGCCCCGGGTCTGCACGCCGCCGACGTGCCTGGTCACCTCGTAGCCCAGGGACCTGGCCAGCTCCGAGAACGCGCCGTTGAGGTGGTAGCAGTAGCCGCCGCGGCCCCGGATGATCCGCTCGGCGGACTCGACGGGGTCCACGGTCGTGGGCCGGCCGAGCCAGATCTCCAGCGCCTCGTACGCGACCTTCTCGACGTGCGCGGCATGCAGGGCGCGCAGGTTCTCCGCGTTCGCGGGGGCGTTGAGCAGCCTGGGCAGGCCGAGACGGCGGAGGTAGCCGGCGGTGTCCATCAGGCCAGTCTGCACGGTATGTGCACGAATTTAGGGGTGTCGTCTGCACAGGGCGCTTCTAGTCTTTCGTACGTGGCAGAGCAGCGACGCATCCTCGTGGTCGAGGACGATGTGACGATCGCCTTGGCCGTACGGAACCGGCTGGCCGCCGAGGGTTTCGACGTCAGGGTGGCCGGCGACGGGCAGGACGCCCTCATCCAGTACGGCAACGCCGAACCGGATCTGGTGATCCTCGACCGGTTGCTGCCCGGCCTCGACGGATTAGAGGTGTGCCGCAGGATGCAGGCGGCCAGGCCGGTGCCCGTACTGATGCTGACCGCGCTCGGCGAGGAGACCGACGTGCTCGTCGGGCTCGGGGTCGGGGCGGACGACTACCTGGCCAAGCCGTTCAGCATGCGCGAGCTGGTCGCCAGGATCCACGCGTTGCTGCGCCGGGTGGAGCGGGCGGCCCAGCTCGCGGCCGAGGACACGGTGATCAGGGTGGGCGAGGTCGAGATCGACACGGCGGCCCGCCGCGTGTTCGTGCGCGGCGTGGAGGCCCAGCTCACCAGGACCGAGTTCGACCTGCTGCGCCGCCTGGCCGAGCGGCCCGGTCAGGTCTTCGAGCGCGACCGGCTGCTGTCCGACGTGTGGGGCTTCTCCGAGGCGGCGGCGACCAGGACGGTGGACAGCCACGTCCGGGCGCTGCGCCGCAAGCTGGGCTCCGACGTGGTGCGCACGGTCCACGGCGTCGGCTACGCGCTGGTGCGGCGATGAATCCGCTCGACTTCCTCGGCCGGATCAAGGTCAAGCTCGGCATCGTGATCGTGCTGGCCGTGGGGACGGCGTTCGTGGTGAACGAGGTCGGCATCAACTCCGGCTTCTCCCGCGAGGTCCGCATCGCGGTCGCGGTCGTCCTGGCCCTGATCATGGTGCAGGTGCTGGCCATGGGCATGACCAAGCCGCTGCGCCAGATGGCCAGCGCCGCCCAGACGATCGCCAAGGGCAGCTACACCCTGCGCGTCAGCGCCACCTCGCGGGACGAGGTGGGGGAGCTGGCCAGGGCGTTCAACGCGATGGCGGCCGACCTGGGCGAGGTGGACCGGCAGCGGCGCGAGCTCGTCGCGAACGTCAGCCACGAGCTGCGTACCCCGATCACCGGACTGCGGGCCGTGCTGGAGAACGTCGTGGACGGCGTCTCGGCGGCCGACCCCGTCACGATGCGCACCGCCCTCGCCCAGACCGAGCGGCTCGGCCGGCTCGTCGCCCAGCTCCTTGACCTGTCACGGCTGGACTCCGGCGTGCGGCTGATCGAGGCCGAGGCCGTCGAGCTGGCGCCGCTGATCGAGCAGGCCGTCCTGGAGGCGTCGATGGCGCGCGAGGACGTGGCCATCCGGCCGTCCGTGCCGGCCGACCTGGTGGTGCGGGCCGACCCCGACCTGCTGGCGCAGGTGCTGGCGAACCTCCTCGACAACGCCGTCCGGCACAGCCCGCCGTCCGGGGTGGTGACCGTCCTCGGCGAGCCTTCGGGGGCCGGGGTGCGGCTCACGGTCTCCGACCAGGGGCCGGGGATCCCGGCGTCGGCCAGGGGGCGCGTGTTCGAGCGCTTCTCCCGGCTGGACGCGGGGCGGGCGGCCGACTCCGGGGGTGCGGGGCTGGGGCTGGCCATCGTGAAGGAGATCGTCGAGCTGCACGGGGGTTTCGTTCGTATCGATGACTGTGCCGGGTGCCGGATGGTCGTCGATCTACCAGGGAGGACGACGATGGCGGACGTGCCATTAGAGGGTGAGCGCGGTGGTTCGGGGGAGGACGCGCGGGTGGAGCGGGGGGTTGTCGGCGAGGCGGTGGGTGCGGAGGCGCCGGTGGGCGGGGCTGCTGACGGGACTCCGGCGGCCCCCGGGACCCCTGCGGCTTCCGGGACCGCTGCGGCTTCCGGGACCCCCATGGCCTCCGTGGCCTCTGGGGGCGTCCCCGCCGGGGGGCCGGCGGACCATGCGGTCGCTCGTCCGGTGGACCTTCCGGCCGGGCTGACGGCCCTCATGGGGCTCGCGTCCTCGGGGGCCGGCGCGCCGGACCTCGCCTCAGCCGGAAGCGGCGCGCCGGGGCCGGGCCCTGCGGCGAGCGGTGCGGCGGGGAGTGGCGCTGTGGCCAGCGGTGCTGCGGGGAGCGGTGCCGTGGGAACGGGCGCTTCGGTGAGTGGTGCTGCGGGGAGCGGTGCCGTGGCAGGCGATGCTGGGGAGGCGGGTGCTCAGCTGGCGGGTGCTGCGGCGGCGGGTGCTGCGGGAGGCGACGCTGTGGTGAGCGGCGCGCCCGGGCTCGCTGCGGACGGTGGTGGCGCGGCTGGGCCCGGTCCTGCGGCAAGCGGGTGGCCGTTGGTCGACGGTGCGGTCGTCGGGCCGGTGCCTGCTCGGAGTGACGCGGCCGGGGATGGTCAGGGTGCTCCGGCAGGCGTGGCGGCGGCTGCTGCGGCGCTGGGAGCGGAGGCTGTGCACGGTCCTGCGGCTGCGGCGGCGGGGGTCCTGGTGACGGGTGCCGGGGCCGGTGTGGGTGTGGGGCGGCCCAGTGGCGGGCGGGCTGGAGCGCAGGCCGGTGGGGGTGGGTATGGGGCGGCGGAGCCGTCCGATGCCGGGAGGCTGGCCAGGATGGTGGCGGGTGGGGTCATCGGGTTGCTGATCGGGTTCCTGGTGGGCATGTTCGCCGCCGTGTTCGCCAGCGTGACCATCGGCGACGCGGCCGCTCTCGTCACGCTGGTCATGTGCACCGCCGTCCTGGGCGCTGTCGGTGCCGCCATGGGAGCGGGCACGGGCAGGCGGGCGGCGGTCGCGGCGTACCAGGGGACGGAGCCGTACCGGGGACAGGGGGGACCGGTGCCGCCCTACGTGCCGCCGCCGCTCTTCCCCCGGCCCGAGCTGCCCGACCCGCCCCGGTGGCTGCTGCCCGCGGCGGCGGGGGCGGGGGTGTTCGCGGCGGTGGCGCTGCCCGAGGCGCAGATCGGGCTGGGGATCGTGCTGGTCGCGATGGTGCTGGGCGCGGCGGCGCTGCCGGCCGTGCTGCGGCGGATGACGCCGTGGACGGTGGCGTTCGGGGTGACGGCGTACTGGCTGATGTCCATGGCGGCGGTGCGCGACGCCGACTGGCTGGTCGCGATCCTGCTCGTGGCGGGGGCCGGGCTGGGCGCGCTGGCGGTCTCCGGCGCGGGCGCCGGCTGGCTGGGCGTGATCAGGGGCGGCGTGTCCGTTGCGCTCGCGCTCGGGCCGGTGCCGTGGTTCCTGGCCCAGCCGGTGAAGCGGCTGACGGCCCGCCGGCGGGTGCTGCCGATGCTGGCCGCGCTGGGCATCACGGCGGTGCTGCTGCTGGTGTTCGGGCTGCTGTTCGCCTCGGCGGACGCGGTGTTCGCCTCGTACGTGGAGCGGCTGACCACCGCGCCGGACTGGGCGGAGTCGGCGCCGGTGCGGATCTTCCTGTTCGTGCTGTTCGCGGTGCTGCTGGCCGCGGTGGTGCTGGTCGCGCTCAGGCCGGTCGTGGACCCCGTGGGGCCCGATGCGAAGTTCGCGGTGAGCAGGAGCGTCTGGATGGTGCCGCTGACGGCGGTGAACCTGCTGTTCGCCTCGTTCGTCGCGGTGCAGATCACGGCGCTGTTCGGCGGCGACACCCTGGTGCTGAGGACGGCGGGGCTGACCTACGCCGAGTACGCCAGGCAGGGGTTCTTCCAGCTCGTGGTGGTCAGCGTGTTCGTGCTGGGCATCGTGGCGGTGGCCGCCGGGCTGCTCAAGGTGGATCGGCGCGAGCGCTGGATGCTGGCCGCCCTGCTGGGCGTGCTGTGCGGGCTGACCATGGTGGTGCTGGCCTCGGCCCTGCACCGGATGAACCTCTACACCGACGCCTACGGCCTGTCCCGGCTGCGCCTGTCCGTGCAGGCCGCGGTGTGGTGGCTGGGCGCGCTGTTCGCGCTGGTGCTGCTGGCGGGCGCGGCGCGGTTCACGGGGCGCGGCTCCGGCTGGCTGCCCCGTACGATCGTGCTGGTCACCGGGCTGGGGCTGGGCGCGTTCGCGATCGTCAACCCCGATCTGCAGGTGGCGCAGACGCAGGTCGAGGTGCGCGGCCCGGCCAAGATGGACTCCGACTACCTCGGCGACCTCGGCGCGGAGGCGGTGCCGGCCCTGGACCGGCTGCCGGAGCCGCAGCGCAGCTGCGTGCTAGCGGCCGTGGTCGAGGCCAACGGGCTGGACCGCCCCGATTCCTGGAACGGCTGGAACCTGGCTCGCTCCCAGGCCCGTGACCTGCTGGCGAAGCGGCCGGTGGGTGACACCGCGCAGTGTCCTCCGGTGCCCAGTCGCGTCTCTGATTGAATCCAGGGGTGAGGTTCGACGTAGTCATCAGCGGCGGCCGGGTGCTCGACGGGACGGGCGCCCCGCCGTACCGCGCGGACGTGGCGATCTCGGGCGATCGGGTCGCGGCGGTCGGCCGGCTGGACGGCGCGGAGGCGGGCAGCGTGATCGACGCGACCGGGCGGCTCGTCGCGCCCGGCTTCGTGGACTGCCACGCCCATGGCGACGCGGCCGTGTTCGACCCGGACGTGCAGCGGGCGGCGCTGCGGCAGGGGGTGACCACGTTCGTGCTCGGGCAGGACGGGCTGTCCTTCGCGCCCGGCTCGGCCGCGACCGTCGCCTACGCCTCCCGATACTTCGCCGCCGTCAACGGGGCGCTGACCGAGGGGCCGCTGACCGTCGGCGAGCTGCTGACCGGCTACGACCGGGCGGTGGCCGTGAACACCGCCTACCTGCTGCCCCACGGCACCATCCGCTACGACGTCATGGGCCCCTCGCCCGACCCGGCCTCGCCCGGCGACCTGGCGAAGATGCTGCGCCACGTCGAGCGGGGGCTGTCGGAGGGCGCGGTGGGGCTGTCGAGCGGGCTCGAATACCTGCCCGGCCGCTACGCCGACGCCGAGGAGCTGGCCACCCTGTGCGCCCCGCTCGGCGGGCTCCCGTACGTCACCCACATGCGCGCCTACGGCCAGCGGGCCGGGGTGGGGATGGCCGAGGTCGTCGACATCGCCGAGCGCTCGCGCGCCGCCGTGCACGTCTCACACCTGCACGGGCCCGCCGACGTGCTGCTGCCGCTGGTCGACGGGGCACTCGGCAAGGGCGTGGACCTGAGCTTCGACACCTACCCCTACCTGCGCGGCAACACGATCCTGGCGATGGTCGTGCTGCCGCCGTCCGTGCCCGGCGCCGAGCCCGGCCCCGCCCTGGAGATGATCGCCTCGGACGCGCTGGACGAGTGGTGGCCGACGCTGGAGGCCACCTGGCCCCGGCTGACGGTCTCGCACGCGCCGGGCCTGGAGTGGGCCGAGGGGCTGACCATGGTCGCGGCGGCCGAGCGGGCGGGGGTGGCGCCGGCCGAGTTCTGCCGCCGCCTCCTGATGGAGACGCGGCTGGAGGCGGGGGTCGTCTCGGCCCGTCCCGACGAGGGCCCGCAGGGCGAGGAGTCCGTACGCCGGATGCTCCGCCACCCCTCGCAGACCGGCGGCTCCGACGGCATCTATGTGGGCGGCCATCCGCATCCGCGCGGGTTCGGGGCGTTCGCCAGGTTCCTCGGCCGGCACGTCAGGGAGCTGGCGGACTGGACCTGGGAGCAGGCCGTGACGCACCTGTCCACGCACCCGGCCCGGCGGTTCGGGCTGGCGGACCGGGGGCTGCTGCGGGGCGGGTTCGCGGCCGACGTGGTGGTGTTCGACCCGGCCACCGTCGGCGACCTGGCCACCTACCCGGCCCCGCGCGCACTCGCCGAAGGGGTCGACGACGTGGTCGTGTCCGGCGTACGCGTGCTGGCGAACGGCGAGCTCACCGGGGCCACACCCGGGCGGGCGCTGCGGCCGTGAGCCCCTGACGAGCCGGGATGTTGGGATAAGGTCGGACGCGGACGAAGGGGGTGTTGTGCCGGCGATCCTCGGTCAGTCGGTCTTCGACGGCGGGCTGGAATTTCCCGCGATGGTGGTGCACCGGGACGCGCTGGAGCACAACGTCGCCACGATGGCGGCCTTCGTCCGCGATCACGGCATGGAGCTGGCGCCCCACGCCAAGACCCACATGTCCCCCGAGATCGCCGCGCTGCAGCTCGACGCCGGCGCCTGGGGGCTCACCGTCGCGACGCCGCGGCAGGCGGAGACGGTCAGGGGCTTCGGGGCCGGCCGCATCATGGTGGCCAACCAGGTCGTCGATCCGGTGGGGCTGGCCTGGGCCGCCCGCGAGCTGGAGCGGGATCCGGAGTTCGAGTTCCTGAGCTTCGCCGACTCCAGGGCCGGGGTCGACATCCTGGCCGGGCACGCGGGTGCGCGGCCGTTCCGGGTGCTGGTGGAGCTGGGGCACGAGGGCGGGCGGGCCGGGTGCAGGACGCTCGACGAGCTGCTGGAGGTGGCCTCCTACGCGCAGGCGACGCCGGGGGTCGAGCTGGCCGGGGTCGCCGGGTACGAGGGCGCGCTCAAGACCAGCGAAGAAGTCCGGAAATATCTGGCTCTGTTGCAGGAAGCCGTCGAATACGTCCGCGTCCGGAACCCCATCCTGAGCGTGGGCGGCAGCCAGTGGTTCGACGTGATCGGGCGCGAGCTCGCCGCCACGCAGGCCAGGATCCTGCTGCGCAGCGGCGCCTACGTCACCCACGACGACGGCTACTACCGCGAGCGCACCCCGTTCAACCGCATCGACGGGGAGCTGCGCCCGGCGCTGGAGGTGTGGGCGCACGTGCTGTCCACCCCCGAGCCGGAGCTGGCCGTCGTGGGCATGGGCAAGCGGGACGCGCCCTACGACGAGGGGCTGCCGATCCCGCGCCGTGGCGGCGTCACGATCATGAAGATGCAGGATCAGCACACCGTGGTGCACGCAGCCGGGCTCAAGCCGGGTGACCTGCTGGCTTTCGGCATCTCCCATCCGTGTACGGCCTTCGACAAATGGCGGGTACTCCCGGTGGTCGATCGGGACTACCGTGTCGTGGGCACCATAAACACCTATTTCTAGGGAGATTCCGTGAAAAAGGAGCTCAGGACCACGGAAGGCGCCGCTCCGGTCGGCGCCTACTCGCAGGGGCTCGTGGTGGGCGACTTCGTCTACACCTCCGGAATGGGGCCCCTCGACCCGCACACCGGTGAGGTCGTCGGCGACGATGTCGCCGCCCAGACGCACCAGGTCATGCGCAACCTGGGGGCCATCCTCGCGGCCCACGGCCTGGGTTTCGACGACGTGATCAAGTCCACCGTCCACCTGCAGCACCTCAAGCGTGACTTCGCCGCGTACAACGAGGTGTACAAGTCGTATTTCAGCCAGCCGTACCCCGTGCGGACGACGGTGGGCTCGGAGCTGATGGACATCCTGGTGGAGATCGACTTCGTCGCTCACAAGAGCGCTTAAGGTCTGCTTGTGGACAGTTCGGTGTACGTCTTCGTCGAGGACCTGCGCGGCGAGGGCGTCGAGCGGGTGCTCGACAGGATCAGCGGCTACGGCGTGTCGGGCGTCACCGTGGGCGCCGTGCACCACGCCTCCCGCGACGTCACCCCGCACGGGCTGTCCAGGCTGACCCTCCGTCACGACGGGGCCCACTTCGCCCCGCCGCCCGAGCTGTTCGACGGGCTCCGGCTCTCGCCCGTGCCCGGCTATCCGGACGCTCTCGACGGGCTGCGCGAGGCTTGCGCGAAGCGGTCGATGAAGCTGCACGGATGGACGGTTTTCCTGCGCAACGCCACGATCGGCACCGAACATCCGGACGTGACCGTACGCGACTGCTTCGGCGACCGCGGCTCGCTGACCGACCTGTGCCCGGCCCACCCCGACGTGCGCGACTACGCCGTCGCCCTGGCCAGGGCGGTGGCCAGGCTCGGCATGGACAGCGTGGTGGCCGAGTCGCTGCACTTCAGGCCGCTCAAGCCGCAGCGCTCGTTCGTGCCGCTGGGGCCGATGGACGCCTATCTGTTCGGGCTCTGCTTCTGCGACTACTGCATGCGCCGGGCCACCGACCTGGGCGTGAACGCCGAGGTGGCGCGCGACGAGTGCGCCAGGATCGTGGGCGGTGTGTTCGACGGTGACCCGCCGGCGCAGGGCGAGGTGACCAGGGCGGCGCTGACCGCGTACGCGGGGCCCGAGGTCGTGGCCTACGCCCGCGCGCGCTCCGAGACGGTCACCACGCTGGTGTCGGAGGTGTCCTCGGCGGTGGCCGAGGAGGGCTCCAAGCTGGTGTTCATCGACTCGACGGGGGCGGTCAAGGGCTACACCGACGGCCTGCCCACGCCCGGCCTGGCCGCGCACGACGCCTGGCAGCTCGGGGTGGACCTGGTGGCGCTCGGGGACCTCGTGCCCGCGTTCGGGGTGCTGGCCTACGCGCGTGACGCGGCGCGGGTGGCCGACGACGTGGGGGCCTACCTGCGGTCCGTGGGCAAGGACCGCGAGGTGCGGGCCGTGCTGCGGCCCGGCTATCCCGACAGCGACTCCGCCGACCGGCTGGTGGCCAAGGCGCGCGGCGCCAAGGCGGCCGGGGCGCTGGCGGTGGACTTCTACGCGTACGGGCTGGTGCCGCACCCGGTCCTCGACCGCATCCCGGCCGCGCTAGCGGAGGCGCTCTAGCTCAGGTTCTTGCGCATCACCTGCCACGGGCCGGAGCACAGCCCGCAGCCGGTGCCGACGAACATCGCCTTGGCCGCGGCGTCACCCTTGAGCTGCCACTTCAGCCAGGCCGCCCCGACCCGCCCGAACTCGCCGCCGTTGGGCTGGGAGTAGGTGCCGAAATGCCCCACGTCCAGGTTCCCCATGAACGCGGGCAGCCCCGCGGGCAGGCGGTTCCAGTCGTCGATCGCGTTCTCGTAGGCGATGTCGCCGGGCCCGCCGATGAAGTAGCCGATCGGCGCGTGCAGGCGGGAGAGCTGGATCTTGTCCGCCGCGCTCATGAAGCCGCTGTTCCAGATGCCGGTGGTGGTGACGCGCGGGTCGTCCGACACCTCGTACGCCTCCAGCCCGCCGCACGACTGCCCCATCACCGCGATCTTCGTGGTGTCGATGCGGCCACGGAGCCGGCTGGTGAGGCGGCTGTTCTCGGCGATCGCCCAGTCGATGGCATCGAGCAGCATCTCCGCGTCGGTGGTGCCGGTGCCGCCGGGGCGCCCGTTGGCGATCACCAGGAAGCCGTGGGAGGCCAGTTCTTTGAGGAAGTTCTCGAACCAGGTGCCGTCGGCCCGGCAGGCGCCGTTGCCCCAGGCCACGATGGGGAGTCGCACGCCGGTGGGCAGGACCGCGGGCCGGTAGACGGTGTGGCGGGGCAGGCGCAGGGTGGTCTCGTAGTCGGCCGGATAGGGTCCGGAGCCTCCGGGGGCCGCGTGCGCGGGAGCGGCCGGTACGGTCAGGAGCGCGCCGGCCATCACGATCCCGGCGCCCGCCGTGACGAGGCGCCGGATGAGCTGCCCGAGCTTCATGAATCCTCCTGGGGGTCGGTCGACTCGGTGCCGCGACCTTCGCACAGGCGGTAGGGGCCATCAATGGCTCGACGCCAGAACTGGTGATATTACCGATGCCGACCGTCATGGAAACCATCCAGCACTAGACGCCGTCCAGCAGGGCCGAGACCGACTCGACGGGGAAGTCGTCGCTCAGCCGCAGACCCCTGAAGACCGCCCGCATCCACACGGCCCCGGCGAGCAGGTCGACGATCAGCATCGGGTCCACGGACTCGTTGAGCTCGCCCCGGTGAACCGCGCGCTCGAAGATCTCCCGCTCCCTGGCGAACCGGTCGGCGAAGAAGCGCCGCGCGTCCAGCTCGGGATGGCGTACGGCGGCCGCCAGCGCGGCCACGGCGATGTCGCTGGCGGGCGGCTCGGTCAGCAGCCGTTTGACGCCCTCGACCAGCGCGACCAGGTCGCCGCGCAGGCTCCCCGTGTCGGGCGCCTCGAAGCCGAGCACGTCGGACTCGACCAGCGCCGCCCCGAGGAGCGCGGCCTTCGACGGCCACCACCGGTAGATCGTCGTCTTGTTGACGCCCGAGCGCTCGGCGACCCCCTCGACGGTCAGCCCGTCGTAGCCCTTCTCGGCGACCAGCCGCAACGTCGCATCGAAGATCTCCTGCTGTTTCCTCGGGGCCATGGGGCTCATTTTCTCCCGGCGAACGCCGTGGCCACGCCCAGGCCGAGGTAGACGACGCCGCTCACGTACCGGAGGGTCCTGGTCCTGCCGTTGAGGCGGTGGCCGAGGGCGCCGGCGGTGAAGGCGTACAGGAGGTCCGAGAGCAGCCCCAGGAGGAGCAGCGTGAGGCCGAACACCGCCACCTGCGGCGCGGGCGAGCCCGCGGCCGGGTCCACGAACTGCGGCAGGAACGCCAGGAAGAACAGCGCCACCTTGGGGTTGAGCAGGTTGACCAGCACGCCTTCGAGGAACACCCTGCGCAGCGGCTGCGGGTCCGGCCGCCCGGCCTCGGCCTCCTTGCCGGTGAACGCGCGGATGCCCAGGTAGACGAGGTAGGCGACGCCGGCCCACTTGACGATCGCGAACAGCGTCGCCGACTGCGAGATCACGTACGACAGGCCCGCGGCGGCGGCCGCGATGTGCACGAGCGTGCCGAACTCCACGCCGAACGCGCTGGCCAGGCCCGCTGCCCGGCCCTGTGCGAGCGCTCTGGCGGTGATGTAGAGGTGGTTCGGCCCGGGGACGAGCACCAGGGCCAGCGACGCCGTCACGAAGAGGACGAAAGTGGTAGGAGGTATCACGAAAGAGCAGCGTAGGATAGCTTTGGTATGTCGAAGGAGGCCAATCTTGGGCCGATTTGTCGGACCAATCGAATGTCGGCGGGGCGTGGCATAGTTTCTGGCGTGAACGGTCTTCTCGTCGGGCGCTCCTCTGAGCTGGCCAGGCTCGCGCGTGTGCTCCAGTCCGCCGCCGACGGCGTGGCCGGGGTGGCGCTCGTCGGCGGGGATGCCGGGATCGGCAAGACCCGGCTGATCACCGAGCTGGCCGCCGAGGCCCGCGAGCGCGGCTTCAACGTGCTGGTCGGCCAGTGCGCCGAGCTCGGTGACGCGCTGCCCTACCTGCCGCTGGCCGACGCGCTGCGCGGCGCGGAGCCGGGCGTGCGCGAGGCCGCCGCCGCCCATCCCATGCTCGGCCAGCTGCTGCCGGGCACGGAGAGCGCGCCCTCGACCGGGCTCACCCAGCAGCGGCTGTTCGGCTCGCTGCTCGGGCTGCTCGCCGACGTGCAGCCGGTGCTGTTCGTGATCGAGGACCTGCACTGGGCCGACCGCTCCACCCGCGACCTGCTGGTCTTCCTCAGCCGCATGGTGCAGACCGAGCGCGTCTGCGTCGTCGGCACCTACCGCACCGACGACCTGCACCGCCGCCATCCGCTGCGGTCCGTGCTGGCCGAGCTGAAGCGCCTGCCCACGGTGACGAACGTGGAGCTGGGGCCGCTGGGCTCCGGCGAGATGTCCGACTACGTCGCCACCCTGGGCGAGGTGGACGCCCAGGAGCTCGGCCTCATCGTCTCCCGCGCCGACGGCAACCCGTTCTACGCGGAGGAGCTGTTCGCGGCCATGGCCGAGGGCGACAGTCTGCCCGACGGGCTGGCCAGCCTGCTGATGTCCAGGGTCGAGGTGCTGTCGGAGGCCGGGCAGCGGGTGCTGCGGGCCGCCGCCGTAGCGGGCCGGCGGGTGGAGGACGAGCTGCTGCGGGAGGTGTCGGGGCTGCCGCTGGCGGAGTTCGAGGAGGCGGTCAGGGAGATCGTCTCGCGCGGCCTGCTCAGGGTCCACGGCTACGGCTACGCCTTCCGCCACGCGCTGCTGCAGGAGGCCGTCTACACCGACCTGCTGCCCGGCGAGCGCACCAGGCTGCACGCCGCCTTCGCCCGCCTGCTCAGCTCGCCGGCCGAGCTGGCGCACCACTACCTCGCGGGCCACGACTTGGCCGGCGCGCTGGCGGCCTCGGTCGAGGCGGGCCGGGAGGCCGAGCGGGTCGGGGCGCCCGCCGAGGCCCACAGACACTACGACCGGGCGCTCGGCCTGTGGGACCGGGTGGACGACGCGGCCCGGCTGGCCGGGGAGGGCCGGGCCGAGCTGGCCTTCCGCAGCGCGGTCATGGCCGCCGACAGCGGTGACAACCACCGGGCGGTGGTCCAGCTCCGCGCGCTGCCGCAGACGTCCGAGGTGAGTGAGCGGCTCGCCTACTACCTGTCCGAGATGGACGATCGGCCCGGCGCGGTCGCGGCGGCCGAGCGGGCCGTCGAGAGCGCCGGCGACCAGGTCGCGCTCGCCCGCGCCCTGGCCACCTATGCCCGCGCGCTGCTGTGGACGGCGCGGCACCAGGACGTGGAGGCCATGTGCGCGCGGGCCCTGGAGACCGCCCGCGCGGCCGGCGCCAGGGACGCCGAGGTGGGCGCCCTGCTCACGCTGGCCACCTTCGTCGAGCACCGGGGCGACGTGGCCAGGGCCCACGAGCTGGTCGAGACGGCCATGGCCGAGCCCTCCGGAGACCTGGCCATGGATCTGCGGGCCCGCTTCCACCATGCCCGCATCCACCACGAGCAGGGCCTGCTGACCCAGGCCGCCGAGGTGGCCGACGACGGCATCCGCATGGCGCTCGGCAACGGGCTCAAGTGGAGCACCTACGGCACCGACCTGCGATTCCTGCGCTTCCTCATCCACTACGTGGCCGGCGAGTGGGACCAGGCCGAGTCGGTGGCGGCCGGCTTCGGAGCGCGGGTGGGCACGCTGCAGGAGGCGACCCTGTCGTCGTTCGCCCTGTTCATCGAGGTCGCCCGTGACCTGCCGGCGGTCGAGGGGCGGCTGAGCTGGCTGCGCCCCTTCTGGTCCGACGAGCTGGCCGTCTACATGTCCAGGGGTCTGGCGGCCGAGCATTCCCTGTGGCACGGCGATCCGGCGGGGGCGCTCGACCACGTGCGCGCGGCTCTGGCGCCGCTGATCGAGGGCGACGTCGGCGTGCTGCGGCCGACCGCCATCGGGCTGTGGGCGCTGGCCGAGCTGGGCACCACCGAGGGGGCCGACGAGCTGCTCGCCCGCGCCCGGCTCGCGGTCGAGGCCGGGCCCATGGGCCAGGGCGGGCACATGGGTCCCGAGGGGCGGGCCTGGGCGCTGCGGGTGGAGGCCGAGTGGCAGCGCGTGCACGGGCGGCTCGACGTGGAGCTGTGGCGGCGGGTGGTCGAGGCGTTCGACTTCGGGTTCGTCTACGAGACGGCGCGGGCCCGGTGGCGGCTGGCCGAGGCGCTGCTCGTGGCCGGCGACCGGGAGGCGGCGCAGGCGGAGTGGGAGCTGGCCAGGGAGACGGCGGGCAAGCTGCGGGCGGTGCCGCTGGAGAGCGCGCTGCAGGACTTCGGGCGGCGGGCCCGGTTCGCCGGGGTCGGTGGCATGAGTGGTGGCGCCGGTGGTGGCCGGCAGGGCGGCGGGCAGGGCGGCGGGCAGGGCGGTGCACAGAGCGGTGGACGGGGTGGCGGGCAGGGCGGCGGGCAGAGCGGTGGACGGGGTGGCGGGCAGAGCGGCGGGCAGAGCGGTGGACAGGGTGGCGGGCTGAGTGGCGGGCACGGTGACGGCGGGCTGACGGCGCGGGAGGTCGAGGTGCTGCGGCTGGTCGCGGAGGGGCTGACCAACCGGGAGATCGCGGAGCGGCTGTTCATCGCGCAGAAGACGGTGAGCGTGCACGTGTCCAACATCCTGGGCAAGCTGTCGGTCTCCACCCGCACCCAGGCCGCCGCCGCGGCCCGGCAGCGGGGGTTGCTCGGATAGCGGGGCGCCGGGCCTGGCGGGGTCAGGAGGCGGCGCCGCCGGCCAGGAGCGGGGCGACGTCCAGTCGCTGCTTCAGGTAGCCGAACTCGAGCATGAGGTCCGCCACGCGCTGCACCCGTACGGGGTCGACGGAGGTGGAGAAGCCGCCGAGCTTCATCGTGGCGGCCGTGGCGGCGTCGATCTTCGTGTACTCGCCGAGCGCGGCGGCCACCTCGGCCGGGTTCGAGACGGCCGGCTCCGCGGCCTTGCGCAGGGCCCGCTGGAAGGCCGCGACGACCTTCGAGCTCTGCTGGGCGAAGGTCTCGGTGGTGAGGCACCTGGAGGAACGGCTCGGGCAGGAACGAGCCTCCTCCGCAAGGCGGAGGAGGCCGGCCGCGCCGAGGTCTCCAAGATCCAACCGAGACGGCGAATATGGAGCCAGCGTAACGATCAGTTATTGCCTGGGCGAGGGTCGAGTGCCCGGCGTTGCTCGGGGGTGAGCGGGCGCGTGGGCAGCCCTTGCAGGAGGAGGAAGAGCTTGGCCGTCTCCTCCAGCTCCTCGATGGCGTCCAGCGCCGCGCCGAGGCTCGCCCCGGCGACGATGGGGCCGTGGTTGCTGAGCAGCAGGGCCGAGTGCGTGCGTGCCATCTCCTCGGCGGCCGGTTCCAGGCGCTGGTCGCCGGGCGCGAAGTACGGCAGCAGCGGCAGCCGGCCCACGCGCATCGCGAAGTAGGCGGTCAGCGGTGGCAGGGCGTCGTCCGGGTCGAGGCCGTCCATGCAGGACACGGCGGCGGCGTACGTGGAGTGCGTGTGCACGACGGCGTTCGCCGCGGGCCTGGCGCGCAGGAGGGCGGCGTGCAGGAACGCCTCCTTGGACGGCTTGGGGCCGCCCACGTGGGCGCCGCTCCGGTCGATCAGCGACAGCTCGTCGACCTCGACGGTGCCCAGGCTCGACCCGGTCGGCGTGACGAGGATGTGCTCGCCGACGCGTACGGACAGGTTGCCGGTGCTGCCGTGGGTGAGGCCGCGCCCGAACAGCGACCGCGCGGCGGCGATGATCGCGTCGCGTTCCCCGTTCATCGCGAGACCTCCGGCAGTCGAAGTTCGCCGTTCACCGCGAGACCGCCGGCAGTCGGGGTGCCGTTCATCGGGAGGCCTCCAGCAGCAGGTCGGGCTCGCCGAAGTTGCCGGACTTCAGCAGCAGCGCGGGGCCGGACGGGGTGAGGATCCACGGCACGCCGCGCGCCGCCTCCGCCCCGATCTCGCCGCCGGGCACGCCGAGCGCGCTGACGACGGCGCCCGAGGTCTCGCCGCCGGCCGAGATCACGCGGGTGACGCCGCGCTCGACCAGCCCGCGCGCGATCCGGCCGGTGGCCGACTCCAGGATGGCGGCCGACCGCTCGGTGCCCAGGGCCTCCTGTACGCGGCGCAGCGCCCCCGGCTCCAGCGACGAGTAGATCAAGGGGGCTCCCGCCGTCCCGTCCAGGGCGTCGTACCAGGCCAGGGCCTTCCTGGCGAGCGACTCCTCATCCTGGTCGGCCAGCGCGTCGAGCCGGTGGGCCGGCCTGCCCGCCTGGACCATGGCGTCGACCTGCTGGAGCGTACGGGCCGAGCAGCTTCCCGCCAGCACGGCGGCGGACCCGGCCGGCTCGGGGGCGGGCGCGTCGCCGTGGCCCGTCCGCGCGCGGGCCGCGGCCAGCCCGCCGGCCAGCCCGGCCGCCCCGGCCACCAGCGGCGCCTCGGCCAGCGCCCGGCCGGCCTCCGCCAGGTCGGTGTCGTCCAGGGCGTCCACCAGCGCGTACCGGACGCCCTGCGCGCGCAACTCGGCCAGGCGCGGGCCGATCGCCTGCCCGCGTACCTGGGCCAGCGTCACGACCCCCGCCCGGTACGCGCTCTGCCCCTCCAGCACGCGCGGCAGGTACGAGTCGGTCATCGGGGTGAGCGGGTGGTGGCGCATGTGCGACTCGCCGAGCAGCACGTCGCCGACGAAGAGGTAGCCGTTGTACTGCGTACGGCCGTGCTCCGGCGAGCTCGGGGTCATGGCGACGACGGGCGCGTCCATGGCGTCGGCCAGCGCGTCGAGGACCGGGCCGATGTTGCCGTCGGGGGTGGAGTCGAAGGTGGAGCAGTATTTGAAATAGACCTGCCGGGCGGCGCCGTTCGCCCGGAGCCAGTGCAGCGCTTCGAGGGATCGGGCCACGGCGTCGGCCCTGGGGATCGTACGGGTCTTGAGGGCGATGACGACGGCGTCGTGCTCGGGGAGCTCGGTGCCCTGTGGCGGGAGCCCGAAGTACAGCACGGTGCGCAGGCCGCGTCGGCGCAGGGCCACGGCGACGTCGGTCGCGCCGGTGACGTCGTCCGCGATGGCGCCGATCATCGGCCCCCCTCGCGCTCGGCCCGGGTCCGGTAACAGTCGAACATGACGCCGACGCTACCGGTGCCGGGCCACCTCGACGGCGACGGGCCGGCTCGGGGAGCCGGCCCGCCCTCGTTGAGCAGGCTGGTGTTGAACTCGCCGGTGTTCCACTCGACGGTGGCCGCCCCCGTGCTGTCGCCGAAGTCGCCGGCCACGCAGCTCAGCTCGTGATGGTCTGGTCGCGCAGGAGGAAGTAGCTCGCCAGGTCGGTCTGCAGGTACGCGTGGAAGTTCGAGGCCTTGGACTGGGCCGACTTGTCGGCGGTGACGATCGTGACGACCACGTACTTCTTGGACGCTCCCGAGCGGATCTTGCCGTAGACGTAGCTGGCGTGCGCCTTGTCCTGGCGCCACTTGACCGCGTCGGACGACAGCTTCGCCAGGCGGTCGGCCGTCGTCTTGGCGGCCTTGTCGGTCGGGAACGACATCATGACCTGGACCGCCTTGAGATGCCCGCTGTAGGCCGAGTAGGCGACCTGGATGGCGCGCTGGCAGTTGTTCTTGGCCAGCAGGCCCTGGCCGTCCACCGGGTCGCAGGAGTCGTAGGTCCAGCCGCCCACCTTGTTCGCGTTGAACTTGACGCCGCCCAGGGCGAACTTCCAGTCGTCGAACTCGTCGTCCGTGATCGGCGAGCCGGGCTGGGCCCGCTTCGAGGTCGGCAGGGTGTCGGTGGGGGTCGTGGAGGGTTCGGGGGTCGGTGAGTCCGTCGACTCCTCGGGGGCGGGCGAGGACGGGGGCGAGGTGGTGGGGGCGGTGCTGGGCAGGGCGACGTTGGGGGCTGGGCCCGGGGAGCGCAGGTAGAAGTACGCGCCCACCCCGCCGCCGCCCAGGAGCAGCACGGCCAGGCCGACCACCAGGCCGATGATCAGGGCGTTGTTGTTCTTGGGCGGGGGCTGGGGGGCGTAGCCGGGCTGCGGGAACGGGCCGCCCGGGTGGTTCCCGTACGGTGGCGCGCCCTGCCCGGGACCGGGCTGGCCGTATCCGGGCTGACCGTATCCGGGCTGACCGTGTGCGGGCTGGCCGTATGTGGGTTGCCCGTATGCGCCCTGCCCGTACGGCTGGCCGGGGGCCGGCTGTTGCTGCTGCGTGGGGCCCTGGGGGTGGCCGTACCCCGGCTGCTGGGAATTCGGGCCCTGGGGCTGTCCGTAGCCGGGTTGCTGGGGGGTCGGGGCCTGGGGCTGGCCGCCGTAGGGCGGGCCCTGGGGCGGGCCGTAGCCCTGGGGTGCCGCCTGGCCTTGGGGAGGGCCGTACCCTTGCGGCGCTCCCTGGCCTTGCTGGCCGCCCCAGGGTCCAGGCTGGTGGGGCTGGGGTGGCGGAGGCTGCGGAGGGTATGCCATCCCACCATTGTGGTGCAGTCCCCTACCTTCTGCCCCAACTACCCCACCAATTGCCATATGCGGTCAGCGGACACGGTGATGCTTAGGTCGCCCCGGAGGAGACCAAGGTCTGATGCCCGGGGGAGTGCGCGTTCGTAGCTTCGGATCCATGACGGAACTGCGCACACCGGCCGGCAGCCGCGTCCACGAGATCGACGTGGTGCGTGGGTTCGCCCTGGCGGGCATCCTGGTCGCGAACATCGGCTTCTTCGCCGACCCCGGCTACGCCCTGGCCGGCAGCATGCCCATCCAGGAGGGGCCGGTGGCCTCGGCGATCACGGCGTTCGTGCTGACGAAGTTCTACATCATCTTCTCGTTCCTGTTCGGCTACTCGTTCACGCTGCAGATGCGCTCGGCGGAGCGGGCCGGCGCGAGCGTGACGGCCAGGACGGTGCGCAGGTGCCTGGGGCTCTTCGTGATCGGCGTCGTGCACGGGATCCTGCTGTGGGTCGGCGACATCCTCACCCTGTACGCCGTGCTCGGCCTGATCCTGCTCACGCTGCGCAATGTCAGCCCGAAGCGGGCCGTGGCCATCGGGTCGGTCATCGTCGGCGTGCTGACCCTGCTGATGGCCGCGCTGGCCTGGCTGTCCACGCTCGATCCGACGGCCGGGCAGGCCCCCGCGGCCGATCCCGTGGCGGCGGCGCGGGCGCTGGCCCTGGCCACCGGCGGGCCGCTCGACGTCCTGACCCTGCAACTGGAGCTCTATCCGCCGCTGGTGGCGATGATCTGGCTGTTCCAGGGGCCGACGGCGCTGGCGATGTTCCTGTTCGGGCTGGCGGCGGGCAAGTCCAGGCTGCTGGAGGAGCCCGAGCGGTGGTCGCGGCTGCTGCCGCGGATCCAGTGGATCGGTTTCGGGTTCGGCGTGCCCGGCGGGATCCTGCTCGCCGTGACCGCCGGCGACGCCGGTCCGGGCGAGCTGGTGGGCCTGGCCGTGAACAACGTCACCTCGATCCTGCTGGCCGCCGCGTACGTGGCCACCCTGCTCCGGGTGATCCGCCGCCACCCCGCCGTCGGTCGCGCGCTGGCACCGGCCGGGCGGGTGGCGGCCTCCAACTACGTCGGTCAGTCGGTGTTGGCCTGCCTGGTCTTCACCGGGTACGGCCTGGCGCTGGCCGGTGAGCTGCCGCCGATCGCCGTGATGGGGGTGGCCCTGGTGATCTATACCGTCCTGCTCCGGCTCAGCGCCCGCTGGCTGCGTACCCACCGCTACGGCCCCATCGAAGCCGTCCTGCGCCGCGTCACGAACGGGGGATGAGCCGGCACGTATTTGGACCTGTACGCCGCCCCTCTACGAGAGCACGATCCTCAGGTAACGGGACCGAGCCTGGCAGGAGGGAGCAGCCGTGCCGGTGACCTGGGGAGCCGTACGAGGGCGAGTCGTCTTCGACAGCTCCCATCACGATGTGCTGGAGCGGCGGTCGTCCGGGTTCTCCTGGACCGGCACCCGCTCCCTGCTGCTGACCGACCACCCCGCCGTGTACGTGCACGACACCGGCGGGCTCGGCAACCCGGTCGTCACCGCGCTGGATCCGGCGGCCGACCCCGAGGCCACGATCGAGCTGGTCGACGGCAGCACCAGGCTCGTCGCCGACCTCCGCCTGCCGGGCGGCCGGACGGTCGAGCTCGTCACCACCACCGAACTGCCGCCGCCCGTGCTCGCCGCACTGACCGGCCTGCGCGGCCGGCTGATGCCGGGCGCCGAGGCGACGGACTTCATCAGCCCGTGCGCGATCTCGATCACCC